>JAGQQS010000451.1 GCA_020426105.1 Planctomycetaceae bacterium | reverse complement strand
GAATCAGGGTGACTGAACACGCAGGAAGCGTTCAAAAACGACAAGGCGCACAATCGATAAGAATGGAGCAGCGATCCGGGATTAATCGCCGAAGCTGGGTCGTTGCCGCGCCTGCTTTTTGTCAGAACGCACCTGCTTGTCTTTCAGCCTCCGCTGTTTTGCGCCGCGCGACGGTGCGGTGGCTTTACGTTTCGTGGGAAGCACCGCGACACTCAACAGTAACTCGACAAGTTTGTTCAGACAGTCCTGCGTGTTTCGTCCCTGATCGCGGTAGCGCTGACTCGTAATCAGCAGGGTACCCTCTTTCGTAATCCTGCGTTTATAGCGGAGCAGGAAACGTTCACGAATATCTTCCGGCACCGAAGGCGTCTGAGTGACATCCCACGTCAGTTGTGCCTTGGAGCTGACTTTGTTTACATTCTGGCCGCCCGGGCCTCCGCTGCGGGAGAAGGTAAACGTAAATTCGGACTCAGGAATCCGGATGCGATGGCTGACTTCAAGCATGGATTATCAGGCCTCTCCAAAGACCACGCAGGCATTGTGTCCTCCGAACCCGAAACTGTTCTTCATCGTATTTCGAATTCGCATGCTGCGAGGTTTGTCGGGGACATAGTCCAAATCGCATTCAGGATCCGCTTCATCCAGATTGATTGTCGGCGGGGCTGTTTGACGCAGCATGGCTGCGATGCAGAAGGCCGATTCAACACCCCCGGAAGCACCGAGCAAATGTCCCAGCTGACTTTTGGTGCTGGACACCGCAAGGGCATCGGCATGGCTTCCGAAAACGGTGCGAATCGCGTTAGTTTCTGCGATGTCACCCAGTAACGTGCTGGTCCCGTGAGCGTTGATGTAATCCAGTTCGTCGGGGCGTAAACCGGCATCACGAAGAGCTGCGTTCATGGCATAAGCAGCACCAGCCCCTTTAGGGTCGGGCGCTGTCAGATGCGTTGCATCGGCCGACTGTCCGTAGCCGAGGACTTCTCCCAGAATGGTCGCGCCTCGTCTGATCGCAAATTCGCGTTCTTCAAGAACCAGAATTCCAGCCCCCTCGGACAGCACAAAGCCGTCCCGATCCCGATCGAATGGTCGACTGGCCTGTTGCGGTGCACTGTTTCGGGTTGACAGAGCCCCGGTGCGTGCGAACCCGGCAATCCCCATCGGCGTTAGTCCAGCCTCTGTTCCGCCCGCAATCATCACATCCGCAACACCGATCTGAATCATGCGAAAAGCGTCGCCGATGGCGTTCGTCCCGGAGGCGCAGGCGGTACACACGGCTGTGTTAGGTCCGCGGAGCCCCCATCGCACCGAGATATTGCCACTGGCTGCGTTGATGATCAGCTTGGGAATCATGAACGGTGAGATGCGGTCCGGACCTCGATCAAAGAGCATCGAATGCTGCGATTCGATTTCGTCGAGGCCACCAATTCCGCTGCCAACCAGAACTCCGTACCGGTATGAGTCACCGACCTTGAAATCGATCGCCGCCTGTCGAATCGCTTTGTCAGCAGCGACGAGTGCAAACTGGCAGAAACGATCGATGCGACGCTCGTCCTTCGCGTCAAATTCAATATGGTCGCCCGCGGTAAAGTTGCGGATTTCACCGCCAAAGCGGACTTTAAAATCCTGGCAGTCGAAACGCATAATCGGTCCGACGCCACTACGGCCCGCGCAAACGGACTCCCAGACGTCATCCAGGTCGCATCCAAGCGGCGTGACGACACCGAGACCCGTCACTACTACTCGACGACGTGACATTGTTCAGCTCGCGACGCAGTGAAATGCCTGCAACTCCGGTCAGTAAGTCCACACCCGGTAATTGTCGGTATCGCTCCCGGCATTCCGGTGAAAGTCACCGTCCTGTGCAGGAACTTCGTGGACCATGATCTTGTGGCCCGGAGTATGCAAGCAGGCAGGATCAGGACTTACCTTCAATGTACGTGATCGCATTCCCGACCGTCTTGATCTTATCATAGTCCTCATCAGGGATTTTTACGTCAAACTCATCTTCCAGAGCCATGACGAGTTCAACGATATCCAATGAGTCAGCTTTAAGATCATCGACAAACGAACTGTCGCGAGAAATCTCTTCCTTCGGAACGTCGAGCTGATCGCTGACGATACCAATTACTTTTTCTTCAATCGACACAGATAAATTCCTCCAGCGAAACAAAACACCAACAGTGAATTTCCTTGCCACCGCCGGTCCTTCGTGGAACTCTTCCGGTGGCCTGCTCCAGCGCAGGCTTTTCTCCGGTCCTCGAATCGTGCGGAAGATATATCGGGTTTGTGAATTCGTGTAAACCCGTCCGATCAGGCAGTCTGCCGCATTTCCCTACTCCCACAAGATTTCAGGGCATTCGGAAGCAGTTTTCCAGAATCATTGTCAAATTTTGCGGGGAAGTGGGTTGATTTGAGGTTTCTGTGCCACAAGCCAGCTGCGGAGTCTATGAGTTTCCCGCCAGGAACGTTTGACTGCTTCTGCCACCGTGAAATGTGGTGCCGTGCCAGGAAATGGGTTCCAGAACTCATTGCCTGACGGCCCGCCGGGTGTTCCACACTCTGGTTCGCACCTCCCATTTACCAGGGCCTGGAGAGAGCCTTACGCAGACTTACGGGTCGGCTGAATTTCCTCGCCCGAAGTCTGGATTTCCTTTTCGCCGGTTGTGTGCAGAACGGACCCTGCGAGGTCAGACTGTGTTGGCAATGATCGTATATGCAGATCCCGCTGCGGGAAAGCGATTTCGATTCCGGCTTCTTTGAACAGACGATCGATCGTAACGTGCAGTTGCGTAATGACCTTAAGTCGATTGTCAAGATTCGGGAGGAAGCACCGCAGCACCAGATCCAGTGTGCTGTCTCCGAAACCCTCAAAGGCCACAACCGGAGGCGGGTCTTTCAGAATAAGCGGGTGTTCATCCGCGATCTCCTGCAACATCGCCAGCGTTTTTTCTGTGTCGGTACCGTAAGCCACTCCGACGCGGACGACAATGCGGTTCGTCTTATCCGACAAAGTCCAGTTGAGTAGTTTTCCGGTCACGAATTCTTTATTCGGGACGATGTACTCTTTGCGATCCCAGTCAGTGATTGTTGTCGCTCGAATTTGTATACGCGATACACTGCCGGTTACGTTGTCGATCGTCACGACATCACCGATACGAACCGGGCGTTCAAACAGGATGATCAGGCCAGACACAAAGTTTGCGAAGATTTCCTGCAGACCGAACCCCAGCCCCACCGTTAACGCTGCGACAAGCCATTGGACGCTGCCCCAGCCAATACCCAGCGAATTACAGGCAATGATGCCGCCAGCCAGCATGAATGCATAACGACATAATGTCGTAATGGCATTTCGACCTCCATGATCCATCGGAAGCCGCTGGAGTACTGCCAGCTCCAGCAAGCCTGGCAGATTTCGACTCGCCAGCATCGCCACAGAAAATACGACGATCGACAACAGCAAATTGCCCAGAGTCACAGATTCCACATGCGTAATCGGCTGTACTTTGGTAATACCATCCCCATTGGCAACGGCCTGCTGTGTTGTTTCAGTGACGGCCCACAATTCCATTCTGCTGAACACCTGCAATGCCGGCAGAACCTGTCCCCAGATACCCCAGCCGATCGTAATAAACAAGATGCAGGCAAGGCCACGCACTAATCGCAGCATCTGCTGATTCAGCAATGAAAGATCCACCTGCGGCAGTTCGACTGCCGGAAGCGGACTATTGACACTGCCATCGTCGTCCGCCTCTCGTTGAGCTGCAGCCAGTGCCGCCGCGCGTCGCGCACGGGCCTGTTTCATGGCCAGACTGCGTTTCGCTGCCAGCATCCATTGCATCAGCATCGTGTAGGTGATGACCAGCAAAATGGAAAGTACCAATGTCAGTTGCAGACGAATCATCAGTTGTTCGGCTGTGTATTGATATCCCATCAGCGCCAGCACCGCGAGGCACAGGGGCGAACCAATCGCCAGCGGATACCACAGCCAGCGCAGGCGGTACATCATCGAATTCGGATTGGAGCGCAGCAGATCGCCAATGACCGCACCGGACGGGCGTACGATGCGCCGCAGCATCACGGCCAGCAACAGACAAAAACTGACGAACGCGAGTCGGCCGACAGAATCGGCACTTGTACCTTCGTCCAGCCGACCTGCGGCCCCGACGATAAAGCTCAGCGGAATACCTCCGGCCACGTAGAGCAGCAGGTTTGTATGCAGGCTTTTGACGATCGACTGTGGCCATGCCAGAAAGGACTCTGCTACGCCCCGTTTGCGGCAGAGTTTCCTGAATGAATCCACCAGCCACAAGGCAGCGGCGCAGAACAGAAACGCGACGCTGATTGCCGACGCAAGATTGAGATCCGCATAAGACAGCCGCCAGCCGACAAACCACAGAAGCATCGGCCATGCGGCGGCCATAACAATTGTTAAACCGGTCGCCAGCAGTGTCAAAGGAATCCCGGAATCCAGTTGCTTCTGCGCAGTATCACCGAGTTCTGCCACAAAATGCCGCATGCGACGACTGAAAACCAGGATCAGGCAGAATGCGATCAGAAACAAACCGTAGACCGGCCAGTCCGACTGCGCATCAGCCACCATGAATGCGACCAATGGCTCCCATTCGCGGTGCGACATAAACGACTGCGACGCAGTCCACGTCTTTTCAATAAACCCGGAACCGACAGGTGGCGCACTGCGAATCCAGAGCACACGCTCATCAATATAACTTTCGAAATCACGAATCGTCGTTTCCAGACGCCGGCAGATCACATCGGTATCCGCCAGCGTTTGGAGGCATGAATCATAGTCGGCCAGGAGATTATCCAGGTATTGGCGGCGGTCGGTCAACAATTCGATTGTCATCTGACGCAGCTCACCTTTGGCTGCATCTTCCGCAGAGATTAAACTGAGTGAGGCTTCAACCTGAGCCTCAATGTCACCCAGATCGCTGCGTTCATCTTCGAGGAGCATTTGTTCGGTCTGCAAACGAACAATTTCCCGTTCTGCCGTCAGTCGCTGGCGGCGATAAATGCCGGCATCCGGAAGATGCGCACGCTGACTGCGAAGCATGAGACCGATGGCTGTTGTCAGTCCGGCCCGCTTTTCCTTTTCCGTGACGTTCTTGAATTTCTGCTCGACGCTTGTGAATGTCGCATTGGCTTCCGTAAGTTCTTTCACTTTCGTCTGCA
>JAGQQS010000450.1:2901-3629 GCA_020426105.1 Planctomycetaceae bacterium | reverse complement strand
GATGAACCGGATTTTGATGTTGTTAGCACTCGCCGCAGCGACATCACATTCTCTCTTGAAGATAGTGCCGCAGACGGAGAGAAGATCAGCTTCAAGCCGTAGTGCTGTATGCTGAATCGCGTGACAGAAGTAGAGTGTCGGAAAGCGGGCGCCGGGACAATTCTTCCGCAGAACCCTTATCGTCTGTGATATGAAGGACAGATTCTTAGCCGAACTGGTGAGAATTCTGATAACACCCGCTGCGGAGGTCTCACGACTTCCGCCATCGAACAAGCAGTCCGCGTTCTATCGAAAAAAGCTTCACCGGGAGGGCTTCACATTATGTGGCTGTTAGTCCGGACAACTCGATTTGAGGCCAGAAGCCAGAAGCCAGATGCGACAGGCGATCAGGAATTGCGGCCCTGGACTCGGTGGATCATCGCATCGACCACCTCAGCGATAGTCAGATTGGACGTGTCAATAATTTCTGCGTTTGCGGCAGGCTTCATGGGGGCGTGGGTGCGATTTTCATCGCGTTCGTCGCGTTGCCGGAGCTGATCCATCACAACATGAACCGGCTGATTGACGCCCTCATGGACCAGTTCTCTCTGGCGACGGCGGGCTCGTGCTTCGAGGTCTGCCTTGACGAAGAACTTATGTTCAGCATGCGGGAACACCACAGTACCCTGATCCCGGCCTTCTGTCACCATGCTCCCCAAACGACCGATCTCACGCTGGAGTTCGACCAG
>JAGQQS010000450.1:0-2853 GCA_020426105.1 Planctomycetaceae bacterium | reverse complement strand
GAACGAATTTCTGCCGTCACATCCCGCCCATTCAGCAGCAAACGCTGTTGATCGAACGATATCGTTATGGTCCGGGCAACATCAGCGACGGCCGCGTGATCGTGTTCGTCGGCCGAGGCGTCAAGGACCGCAAGTGCGACGGCGCGGTACATGGCACCGGTGTCCAGGAATCGCACGTTCAACCGTTCTGCCAGCAACCTTGCAACTGTGCTCTTACCCGAACCCGCGGGGCCGTCAATCGTAATGATCATGGTTGGAGTAACCCTACAAAACAAGCAACACTTCTTTGAGTTGATAAGCCATTAGTTGCACGACGACACCGTCATGCGTAATTTCAACAGCAGCCTTTTCAGTACGATCTGCGTTCACGACGAAAGCGGCGGTCGGTCTCCGCGCGGTTCGGACCAGACATTTTGTGGCCGTACCGTCGACTTCGGTCAGGAGCAAAGATAATTCCTCACTCGAATCATTCGTCGCCGAACGAACCTTTGAGTACACCAGTTCGACGTTTCGCGCTGACAGGCCCAGCACCCAGCTTGACGCCGAAACGGGCGCGGCGCCGGCCGTTTGAGTGATCGAGGGATTCGTCATCGCGTCGATGGCAGTTCGCAGCGCGAATCGCTGATCAAAGTCAATGGTAAATGTGAATTTCCGTGCCGGTTCCCCTTCGACAATCAGCAGGCTGTCGAACATTCGAGGGCCGGATCGGCGATGATACGGACGGCCGTGAGTGGCAATCACAACAGGGTGATCAACATCGCTGATTTCAACGTAGTCCGGAGATTCAAAACGATCCGACCTGAATCCTGCCGCCTGACCCATGACGCCGCGCGTCAGGGGAGCAGCTTCATTTTCCCACGCAAACCGACATCCAAAATACGTCAGCCATGGATTTCCCTTCACCGCCGTCGCGATCTCATCGAAAATCAGCGTTACCTGAATTCGAGGTTGAACCCGATCGATGGCAGTGATTTGGCGGACTGTTGCCAGTCGGGAGCCATCGATCGGCGACCTGAGTTCGGCAGTCGTTTCGATTGAGGCAAATACGGTGCCGACATGCAGAATCCGGTGGTCTGTCAGATGGGCCGACGCGTAGGCTGATTTGCGGACCTCCCCACTTCCATCGTCCGGAAGAGTCTGTTCCCGTTCATACCGAAAACACACTTGTTGACTCAGGCGATTGCCGCGCTGGTGGTGATACGTTACAGCTGCAATTGCTCCAGTACGGTCACTCAGCGTAACTTCAAAGTGTCGATTTCGCAGCATCAGGGATTCGGCAAGAGGCAGTTCGCGAGGAATAGGTTCGAGAATCGGATGCGCCGCACTGGCAGAAGTACTTTCGCGGAGCCAGACGAACCCGCCCGGCGGCAATTTGACCAGAAGCCGTTCTGTGTTATCGGCGCGTTCAATCAGTTCAATCGCCCGGGACGTGTCCGGTCGGTTCCACGAACTGGGCCATTCCACATCGACAAAACGACTGAATGGGACGGAGTTTACCATCAATAGACCGCGCGTGCTTTCCGGTTGCTGAGGGATCTTTGAACGGAGTAAGTCCATCAGTTGCTCAGCGCCGGATGTCAACTGCGTCTCAATCGATTCTGCTGCAGCCTGCAGTTCAGGAGCTTTCGCTGAAAGCGTGGAATTGAAATCGAGTTGCAGAAGTTCCATCGCTGCCAGCTCGGCATCAATCTGGTCCAAATGCGAATTGAATGGATCAGCGTCTGCATCTGCTTTGACCAGCCGCGTTATCGCGAAGAGGATCCGCAGGGACAGAAGTTGTTGCTGAAATTGCCGCAGCAACGCCGGCCCGGAAATGGGTGCTTCTGTCCGCAGAACAGTTGCCTGGATCAAATAGGGTGAGAGATACTCTGAATGCTTATAGCGCTCTGTCATGCTACTGCCACTGCAGGCATGCACCAGTGAATCCATCGTGACGAATTCACCCAGCACAGGCGCATATGCGGATGCATTCCGGAGATCCGTGAGCCACGGCGCCTTCAGAAATGGCAGGCGTGCGAGGAACAATGCAGCCGTATTGTCATCCTGCATGCTTTCGTTGTATCGATCCGCGAGACGCAGAAATCCCGAAGCACTGTCAATCGCGAGTGGAATTCGTGACGCCGCCGGAATCTGAGACCCGTCCGGAGCCTGCCATTCAAACTGACTGCGTTCCTTATCCGGATAAAGTCCGTCATCGAGTGCGATATGAAGTGCAGACTCGAAGCCAAAGTATGAGAGCAATGTTGGCAACGATGCCATTAGTCCGAAGCGTCGCCGAGCCCAGTGGCGCGGGTGGCTGCCGAAAATCTCGAAGTAAGTGCGGCGACAACGATCAATGTCGCTAATGGTGGCCGCCATTGAGTTCAGTGATGAACGGGTTTCCGAATCATGGCCGGTGAGCACGGTCAGCAAGCCTTCGTCCACGGCATGCCGCAGCTGGATGGCAAGTCCGATCTGCTGAGTTGACCAGGCTGCCAGGTCGCGTCCTGTCGCCAGCAGGTTGAGGCGCGTCGTAGGGGTGGCCGACTGGATAAGACTGGCGATTTCGGAAGCAGGCGAGTCATCCCCCGGAATACAGAAGTCCAGCAGGTAGCAGTTCATCGGGTAGAACTTTTCCCGCGTATCACGCAGATGTTCAAAGCAACGGGCCAAATGCTGGCGGACAGTGGCCTCATCCCCGCGCACTGAGGCACTGGCGGCGAATCCGACTTCACGGCTGAGCAGAAGTTTGTCAGCATCCACGAAGTGATGGCGCCGGCGGCTCAGCAACTGCACCTGCATCAGCATCACGCCCAGCGCCAGGAAATGTTCGATCAATACCGGGTGACTTATCGGGGCCGTCACGTCCTGTGC
>JAGQQS010000449.1 GCA_020426105.1 Planctomycetaceae bacterium | reverse complement strand
TTCTGCGTTATAGGGTCAGCTCCTTGCAAATTCGGTGAACCTGGCACAATACTTATTTGTCTTCCTTCGTCGCCTTGCTTTGTGGAGAAACACCTCCAGCGAGGAGTGGGATTGATCAAACGGCCACGAGAGGATCAGTATTATGCGAACAGACTTAACCGACATTACGATGGTGATTGATCGCAGCGGCTCGATGGAGTCAATTCGATCGGATGCCGAAGGCGGCATCAATACGTTTATCGAGTCACAGAAGGCTGAACCGGGTGAAGCGTTGCTGACGCTCGTACAGTTTGATACTGAGTACGAGTTTATTCACAAAGGTGTCGCGATTGCCACGGTACCGAAGTTCAAGCTGGTGCCACGGGGGTCGACGGCGCTGCTGGATGCGGTTGGTCGAGCAATCAACGAAACGGGGGCTCGACTCGCGGCAATGGAGGAATCCCACCGGCCCGGGCTGGTGGTTTTTGTGATCGTCACGGACGGGCAGGAGAATTCCAGCAGGGAGTTCACTCGGGCGAAGATCCGCGAGATGATTGAACATCAGCAGTCCGCCTATAATTGGCAGTTTACGTTCCTCGCCGCCAATCAGGATGCGTTCGCTGAAGGGGCGTCCCTGGGCATCGCTCAGGCCGGTACGGCTGGTTATGCGATGGACAAAATGCAGAACGCATGGGGCGCAACGGCGAAGAAAATGTCGCGCATGCGGAAGGCGATGAATGACGGCGACACAGTAGATAACAACTTCACCGAGGAAGAACGGAAAGAGATGTTGTAGGGATAGGCAACGCTGTTAAATGTTTTTAAACGACAGAAACAGCCAATACCCTCATCCGGCCTGTTGGCCAACTTCTCCCCCTTTGAGGTGGAGAAGGGACTTCTGGAAACCCGGCAAAAACACAATAATAAATCCTTAACGGCGTTGGCCGTTCGGAAGGAGAAAATTGTAATGACGTGGTTTGAACGGTTGATGGGATTCCGTGAGCAGTCCCCGGAGCAGGTTCGAAGTCTTTTGGAACTCTCTGGCGAAGAACTTGTTTCCCTGCATAATGGAAAATGCTACAGGTGCGGGACGCTGGAAGTCGTATCTCTCGATGAGCTGGCGGGACGCAGTTCACCGGGCATGTCAGTCAGCAGAAAATCAACAATTCAGGAAGTCGTGGCTGATGTCAAAGAACTGCACATTGATGCGAAAAACGCTGGCTCGCTGTTTCAAGTCGCATCGCAGTTCAATCTATTGGAGATGGTAGGCCCTGAGATTACCCCCGAAATGGGTGTCGGAATCTATGAAAATGATCGCACTCAGGGACCGGCCTGTGCAATGGCTTGCGGAGCAGGAACGATCTACAGAAATTATCTGGTTCCGATAGGTTCACAAACGGGCCAGACTGAAAGCCTTCAGATCAATTGCCTCGAAGACTTTGAAAAGGCGCTCGGTGAATTTAGCCCGATCTCCTGGCACTACAAGAATGGTTACATATTGCCGGATGCCATAAACTTGAAACAGATCTGTGACTACCTGAGGGGATGCTCTGAATCAGAACTCAGGGAGCTCAGAGGTCTTGTCAGAATTGGAATCCAGTGGGATACGCAGGTCACACTGGCGGAGTCGAAACATTGTGTCAGTCAGGCGTATTGTTCGGCGTTGCCGGTCGCCTATGGCAATCAACCAGCAGTCGCCTGGGAAGCATTTGCAAGGCTCGTGCTGGAAGCGGCGTACGAGGCGACGTTTCATGCGGCGGTGCTGAACCGACTGCGGAACGGAAAGTCAACGGTGTTCCTGACGCTGCTGGGTGGTGGAGCATTTGGCAACAACACGCAGTGGATTCTGGAAAGTCTGGGACGAGGGTTCGACTTGTTCCGTGATGCGGGCCTTGATGTTCGTGTTGTCAGCTATGGTCGCTCGAATCCGCAACTCGTCAAATTCCTTCGGCAAACTGGTGAAGAAATCACATGAAATCTATTTCGGTTTGTGGACTGCGATGCTCACTTCGGTGACGGGACTCAGAATATCATCGATCACCTGATGCTGCATGATAGAATTTCTCACTGGACGTACGGCCGCGAGATTCCTGCCGTGTTCGAGTGGCACTGCTTCGAGCATCAAATGAGAATCTACGAACGAGGAAAGCCAACGACCGATTTGAAGGAGACGAGTGATGTCCAGTGATTGTTCCTTTCTGAAGGTCCGGATTAGATGAGCGACTTAGAAGCGCAATACAGATTTGCCGCAGAGTGCGAGTGCTCGCGATATTCCCCGAGGATTGGCCCAACGGCTGATCAACGTCGGCGTGTCCGCTGAGACACTCAAAGTGGTCATGCGATACAAGGACTTCGCCACCACTGAGAAGCACTATGGTGCTATGCATTCTGCGCAAAGTGCCGGCGCAGAAATCATCGCCCGATTACGTCCCGCCGCAGATAACGGCGCATTTGTGGGGGAATAGTGGGGGGAATGAAAAAAGCTCCACAGCTGTCGGCTGAAGAGCTTTCGGTTCTAAAGTCTTTGCTTGCAAGGCTTTAAGTAAGTGCACTCGAATGGGCTCGAACCATTAACCTTCGGTTCCGTAGACCGATGCTCTATCCAATTGAGCTACGAGTGCAGTGTCACCGTCGTGCGATTTAATCGGGTCGGGGCGCGTGCGAAGTTTAGCTTTGAGTCCACAATTCGCAAGTTGTTTCGGGGTACGACTCTCGTCGAAAGAAAAAGTTCGCGTTTTGGGGAGCCATAAAACCTGCGATGGTTTCCATTTTCCCCCCTGAGGCCTTCCCTGTTGATCTGCCCGCAATTGCTGGTACCTGCCAAATTCGACGATTATCGGGCAGATCTTCAGATTTTTACGGGCATTTTCGGAGAAGATTGACATCACAAATACGAATGATCACCGCCTGGCCGAGGACCTTACATTTCTTTTACAGATTTATGACAGCCCCCTGACCACCAATGTCTCAGATTCCTCTCCAATACATTCGCTGGCGACCAGTTATGCCCTGCATCTGTCGAAAAGAATGCCTGCGTCGGATTCGAAATTGCAGTTTCAGCGTGACATAAGACGCCACCCACCGATATTCCAGCATCGAACAGGAGAGACGTGATGTCCGGTTTACACAGAAATCTAGCGGCCCTGGCCGCGCTATTAATCGTCTTCAGTACTGAAAAGGTTCAGGGAATCGAGCCCGCGGATGCGCAGAAACTCGCATTGAACGCGATGCCCGGATTTTCGATCCTGAAAGCTGACCAGAAACAGCAGGCGTGGCTGCGTGTGGGGCTGACAGGTTTTCATCTGCCGCGTGAGGGCACTCGAGCTCCGATTAACGTAGCGATCGTACTGGATCGCTCTGGCTCGATGCAGGGTGAAAAAATCCAGCGTGCCCGTGAGGCGGCGATCGGTGCCCTTGACCTGCTGGGTGCCGACGACATCGTTTCGATCATCGCCTACGACTCAGATGTCAACGTATTGGTGCCTGCGACGAAACTTACCGACAAGGAACATGTCGCTGGGATCATCCGTGCGATTCAGCCCGGCGGCAACACAGCACTTTTCGGTGGTGTCAGTAAAGGAGCGGCAGAAGTTCGTAAGTTCATCGACGACAAGCACGTGAACCGCATCATTCTGCTTTCCGACGGGCTCGCTAACGTAGGGCCGTCCTCACCTGGCGAACTCGGCGATCTCGGGGCATCCATGAAAAAAGAGAACATCAGCGTTTCCACACTGGGACTTGGCCTGGGCTACAACGAAGACCTGATGGTGCAGCTGGCCGGCAAGAGCGGAGGCAATCATCAGTTCATCGAAGACGCATCGGAACTGGCTGGTATATTTCGTCGCGAATTTGATGATGTTTTGTCGGTCGTGGCTCAGGGCGTCGATGTAACGGTCGAAATTCCAGAGGGCATCCGTCCGGTACGAGTGCTGGGAAACGCCGCTGATATCAATGGGCAGTCAGTGGTGACGCGTCTGTCTCAGGTTTACAGCGACCAGCAAAAGCACGTCGTGATCGAAGTCGAGATACCTGCCGACCTGGCCCATGTTGCGGTGGATTCCGCCGGAGCTGAGATCACAAAGCCATCACTGCTGGCGTCGGTCAGCGTTTCCTACATGAATATGGTAACCACGTCGATTGAACGGCTCACAGGAGAAGTTTCCGTCTCCTTCAGCAGTTCAGACGAAAAAGTAAACGCCAGCGTCAACAAGGGTGTAATGGCGGATGTTGTGGCTCTCGTGGCAAGCGAACAGAACAAGCTGGCAACCGATCTGCTGGATCGAGGTGACATCATGGGCTGTCGAAAGAGTCTGGAAGCGAATGCGTTGTTTCTGGATCTGAATGCGGAAAAATTTGAAAGTGAAACGTTGAACGAACTTGCTCGTGAAAATCGAGATCAGGTTCAGCGGCTGCAGGGCGTGACATCGAACTCGGCGCCTGCGGCTCAAAGTGCTCGCAAGTCAATGCGTGGATATCAGTATGAGTCAGATTCGCAGCAGTCGAAAACTGCGAAACCTTAACTGTCCGAGGAAAATTCAGCTGACACAACACAACGGCGCGCGGCCGGAGATCGATCGCGTCGCCGTTTTTCTTTGGTCATCGTGCAGGTGGTCTACAAACTGTCATAATCCAGCCGGAACAGTTGCTCACAATCCTTGAATCGTCCGGAAGTCAGTCCCTTCTTAAACCATTTGACGCGCTGATCGGAACGGCCGTGTGTGAATCGTTCAGGGACAACGTACCCCATGGCTTCTCGCTGCAGCGTGTCGTCCCCAATCTGATTGGCCGCGTTAATCCCTTCCTCCATATCCCCGTCTTCCAGAATGTCGTAGGCCTTATGGGCGTGATGAGCCCAGACCCCGGCCAGAAAATCGGCCTGGAGTTCCAATCGGACTGAGTATTGATTTGTGGTCAGTTCATCACCCCGTGATCGTGCCTCATTCACGATGTCGCTGTAGCCAGTCAGATTTTGAACATGATGCGCCACTTCGTGCGCCAAGACGTAGGCCTGCGCAAAATCGCCTTTCGCATGATGTCGTGTCGCCAGTTCATCGAAAAACGCCGGATCAATATAAACCCGTTCGTCTGCCGGACAATAAAACGGACCCATGGCGGCACTGGCGTTGCCGCAGCCGGATGCCACGCTGTCTGAAAAGATAATAAGTTTGGGTGGCGTGTAACTTACCGATCCACCGCGATCATCCTGAACCTGCTCCTTAAACAGCTTCGTCCAGATCGTTTCCGTATCATGCAGGATAACGGCAATGAATTCTTTGCTCTTGTCATCAATCCCCTTGCCGGGATCAGCCGGTGGTGCTGCTGACCGATCCTGAATGTTCTTTGCCACGTTGATGGCCAGACGCTGCTTATCCTGATCGACGCCCATCAGGTTCATAACGATCATCAGGACAACCAGCAGTAAGCCACCGCCTCCAGCTGCGACAGCCGGACCTCGCATCCCACGGCGATCCTCAACATTGGAACTTTGATCACGACCTTCCCACTTCATGATAACGACTCCTGGAAGAATTGCTCGGCAGCCTTTGGTGCGGAACCAGCTATGCCAGGCAAGGGTTCCGGACGAAGAATAACTCGAGCCGCATTGTAACCCGTCCACGTCCGGATTCTACAGCACCGGTTTCAAATCCGCGTTTTGCCGAATGCGGCTGTTTGTGAACTGACGTCGCTGCATGCCTTGTCGCAGCCTTTAGCAAACGTGGAGGAATTGGTGGCTCCCGGAACGTGGCTCCCCAATGGTGTGGAATTAAGTGGAACTGAGGCACTTCACGGCTCTACCGACCCCGCGTCGGTCGACCGCCGACTTGCAAGTTACTGCGTGACGCGAAAACATCGCTCCCTCACTCCTCCCTCTGTTTTGCTCGCCGAAGGCGAGCAAAACAAAGGGAGGGGTGTTGCTGTGTATGGGGCACAGTTATAGCTCTCCAGTCTCGCTTTCGCTGACACAGGGTCGGACGGAGAGCCGAATTCCACGCCATTGACGTGGCTCCCGGCGGGTGTGAATTTGACCGTTTCATCTGACTCGAAGAATAATTGCCAGCCGGTTCGGCCTCCTCTTCGAGTCGGGTCAAACGAAGAAGTATCTCCGGGCGAAACTACGGCATCGGGAAAACCGGCTGGTCTCCGATGTCAGAAAACTCGGTGTCGCCCACGAACAGACACCCTGCATTCGGATGGCGAGTCTGCTGCTCCACTGGCATGTGTTCGACGGCGGTCGTGAGGACCAGGCGAATTCGGCCCAAATGTCTCACCAGTTGTGGACAAGTGACGCGCGGCGATCCTGGACACGTCCAGATTTGCTCCAGAGTTCCATTTTTAACGTTGTACTGGCGGGCAACACCAGCGTTTGGGTCTCCCGGGTCGTAGAGGGCCACGATCAGGGATTGATGATCGGGTGTCAGAACCATGCCGTCAGGAAATATGTCCTCAGACGTCAGGTCAACAACAACAGAACAGTCGCTGACTGATCCGGTTTCGATATCCAGTCGGCTACGAGTGATCTGTTTTGACGGCGAATCAATATCGAACAGTGTCAGAGTACCATCGGAATTTCGGACAACCGCTTTTCCATTCGAACAAATCTGATCGTCGCGCAGTTGCAACAACTTTTGATCGCGTCTGCGCCACAGGTACAGTCCCGCCTTCTTCGTCTTGAACTCCAGCTCTTTGAGGCCGAATATCAAATTGCCCTCGAAGGTGACGGCATCGTTGATAATCGTGTTCGCGACATTTGCATCCACGCCAGCGATGAAGGGATTCCATTTTCCGGTCTGCGTATCAAACAAACCAACAGTGCGTTCGACGCCTGCGACGAACACTCCCGGCTGATCGGTTGGAAATGCAAACCCTGGTCGTCCAGGCAGAGAGAACGATGCATTGGTCCCACGTTGCAGATCCAGAACATTGACGGAGCCTGTTACTGACTCGGCACCATGCTGAATTCCGACCCAACTCAAACGCCCGTCCGGCAGGGAGTATGGCCCTTCCGGGAGAAACCGCAGCGCGGCTGAATCGGGACGAAAGAGGATCTCAGTTTCGACAGTTTTCATTTTCGCCTGACTGTGCGTGAACAGAGTGTTCGGTAAGAAAGAGCTTCGTTGAGACACGTGCGACAAAAGTCGATGA
>JAGQQS010000448.1 GCA_020426105.1 Planctomycetaceae bacterium | reverse complement strand
GGTCGGTTTTCAATCGGAGTCCCGGTCAACGCCCAGCTCCGGCGCCGTCGAATAGAGCGGGCCGCGACGGCAGTGCGTGAATCGCGATTTTTGATCCGCTGTGCTTCATCCAGTACCAGCAAATCAAATTTCGGCTGTTCGTCTTCGGGAATTTCAGCGATGTCACGCGACATGGATTCGTAATTGGCGATCAGAATCGGTATCCCAGGCATCGTCCAGAGCATCCGTCGCCGCTGACCGTTGCCTTCGACCGTGACAACGGGCAGTTCTTCCGCCCATGTTCTGAATTCGCGCTGCCAGTTTGGAATCAATGGTTTCGGGCAGATCAGGACAATTCGTCGCGCCTGTCCGCTGCGCAGCAGCAGGCGGATGGCCGTAATCGTCTGCATCGTTTTGCCCAGTCCCATTTCGTCCGCGAGCAGCGCCGCATGACTCGAGAACAGCCAGGCAATGCCCTCATACTGGTAGCCGAATGGCTCAAACGGCATGATGAGTTCCTGCTCGGCCAGCCAGGATTCCAGCGGTGGCTGCAGCAGATAAAACAGACGGTCCTGAAGCGATAACGCATCCGATGGAGGTTTGATCCGCGTGACTTTGCGAGGTTTTGATTCGTCGCCCGTTTCCTCGGGGACCTTTTTTGGCGGACCAATCCTTTTCAGTTCGACGCCATCGGATGTTTTTGTCGTGTCCGCTTTCGGTGGCATGAATTCCATGCCTTCCGGGAGCGTGAGTCCGATGCACTTGATCGGAATTCTCCGAGCAGTCCATGAAGGAACGAAATCCAGCACGGTATGCAGCGAAACAGGTTGCGTTTCAATCGTCGGAATGCGTCCTAACGCAGGATTGAATCCTGTCTGCGCGACATCAATGCGGGTGCTTTGCTTCGCTTCTGCAATCTGCAACCGGATCTGATGCTCGTCGGTTGCCGCCGGAGAATCAATTGCCGGTTCAGACAGGTCATCGTCGAAATCATATTCACTCATCGTGCGAACACCGTTTTGACTGTTTCCGCCAGCGCTTCGCGCACCCGTTCGAGCGGCTCCGCAAGGTCGGCAGAATCAGGGATCAGATGTTTTTGTCTTGCCATTGATTCCGCATCAAGTTCGTGCGCACCGTGAAACCGCAGCAGACTGCCCCCGACTCGCAGCGTACCGCCCTGCTCCGCTGCTCTGGATTTCGTATCCGCAGCGCAGGCGACAGGTATCGCTGTGTGGTTGCGGAGCTCCAGCAGATTCGGATCACTGGTGATAATGATGCCCGGCTTAATAGAAACCCGGTCCAGCAGTGTGCTGCCGATAAGTTCACCCAGCAGCCACGAGCGCAAAGTTTCGCCAAACAGAATTTCCTGGGTACGATTGGGTTTAACCGGAGTCGTACACTGAAACTCCAGCGGACGACCGTTCTGATTCGTAATCAGCAGCCCGCCAATGTGACCGCGACCTTCAACTTCCATGGTTTCCATGAAGCCCAGTCGCAGAGTTTCTGTTTTCCCCGCCCCCGACATTCCATTGTCTTTCGTTGGGACTATGGTTCATTGTGAAGAATCAGTTTCGGCAGAAAATGCCGAAGACTGGCATGGTGTGCGGCACCGGCCAATGTTAGTTATGCCGTTTAACCCGACGCCGAAAGGCGAGGGCTGCTCGCGGAATCCTTCGCTGCGAATCGTTCTGGTCGAATGAACCCATCAATAACCACCGGCATTGAATCACTCACCTGCCAGTGACTGATCGTCGAATTCACGATCGCAGCTTTAACGGCGGATGCAAATCTGCCGCGGCAGCTCCGTCACCGTGTGAGCAGAAGTGGATAGCGAGGAATGCGCACTGTGCCCGACATAGAATCAATTCCATTTGCGGCACCTGAACACGCGCAGAATCTGCCGCATCAGTTCGGACGTTTCATTGTTTCATAACCGGAGGATTTTGTCGAGAAAATCCGCGTTAAATCTCAATCGGAGTTCATTTCTGAACGCCGGTTTCCTGGCGGTACCGGTCCTGATATCCTGCCATTGCATCATTTACGTTCAGGCTGGCCTGAGAAAGCCGTCCTGCGATACACAATATCCGGACATCAAACCTCGTGACTATCGACATCGAATCTATCTGGCAGGACCGTTCGCAGATTGAAGCTCTGCAGTCCACGCGACTGACGGAAATGTTGCGGACGATTATTCCTCGCAATCGATTCTGGACCTCAAAACTGCAGGCGGCCGGCGTGGACGTTGCGGATATTCGGGGGCTGGATGATCTTGCCCGGCTGCCCTTCACCACGAAACAGGAACTGGTCGATAACCAGCAGGAGCAGCCTCCCTACGGCTCCAATCTGTCGTTCCCATCAACACATTATCGTCGACTGCATCAGACATCGGGAACGACGGGCCGTCCCATTCGCTGGATGGATACGGAAGACAGCTGGAACTGGTTCATGGAATGCTGGCGGCAGATCTACACACTTGCCGGACTGCAGTCCTGGGATCGGCTCTTTTTTCCGTTTTCGTTTGGACCATTCATCGGCTTCTGGGCGGCGTTTGAAGGCGCAGGACGATTCGGAAATTTCTGCATCGCGGGTGGCGGGATGTCGACATCCGTTCGCCTGCAGGCCATGATTGAAAATGAAGCCACCGTTGTTTGCTGCACGCCCACTTACGCGATGCGGATGGCGGAAGTCGCGGCAGCGGAAGGCATCGATCTCAAAGAAACTTCTGTCCGCATGTTGCTTGTCGCGGGCGAACCGGGCGGCACAATCCCGGCCACGCGGGCAAGGATCGAAGAGGCCTGGGAAGCCCGCGTCATTGATCATTGGGGCATGACGGAGATCGGTTCTCTGGGCATCGAAAGCGAAGACCGGCCCGGCGGATTGTATCTGCTGGAAACCGAATGTATCGCGGAGATCCTTCAGCCGGAAACACTTCAACCTGTTGCGGCCGGTGAAGTCGGCGAACTGGTGATGACGAATCTTGGTCGCATGGGTGCCCCTTTAATTCGGTATCGGACACGCGATCTTGTAAAAGCCTCAACGGCTGCCGATCCGGCCGGAAGAAAACTCACGTGGCTCGACGGTGGCATCATCGGTCGCTCCGATGACATGGTCATCGTCCGCGGAAACAATGTATTTCCGTCGAGCATCGAGGCGGTTGTTCGTGAAATCCCGGACATTGCTGAGTTTCGCATTGAACTCAGGACGGTCCGCGCGATGCAGGAATTATGTGTGGCGATCGAACCGACACCGGAAGCTGTCAACACCGCTGCCGGGCTGATTGAACGCGTGCAGTCCGCGTTGCGGCAGCGTCTGGGGTTTGCTATCGATGTACGGTCTGCGGCCCCAGGTGAACTGCCACGCTTTGAATTGAAAAGTCGCCGAATAGTGCGGGAAGAATCGTGACCGAATCTAATACGAATCTACAGACGATCAATGACCGGATTCAGCAGCGGCGAGCTTGTTTATTGGCCATGCGGACCAGTGTACGCGACCGACGCCAGGCGGGCGAAGGCGGGATCGCGTGCTGTGAATGGCTCTCCGATCAGGTGGATGATTTTCTCCGGGAGATCGTCACGCAACAGCTGAAAATGCGACCTCAGGTTTCACCACAGTCCTTTGCGGTCCTGGCCGTTGGAGGAAATGGTCGCCGCCGCCCTGCCCCGTTTTCCGATATGGATCTGCTGTTTCTGATCGATGCCAAACAGGAAGCCACAGCGCAGGGATTTTTGTCCGCCGTAGTGCGCGACTGCTGGGATGCCGGAGCCCAGCCAGGCTCCAGTATCCGTACCGTCGCAGACGTCCTGCGGTTTGCGGTCGATGATATCCAGTTCGCGACATCGCTGATCGAAACTCGATTTCTGTGCGGGAATGAAAGGCTGGCTGAGACCGCTCTGCAGCAGGTTCGTTCAAAGGTCTTTTCGGATCGCTCTGAACCGATGATCTTGCGGCTCGTCGCATCGCGTCGAGAAGAATGGATCACCCGCGGTAACTCCGTAAATCAGCTGGAACCTGATCTAAAGCGGTCCCCGGGGGGATTGCGTGATCTGCATCTGCTGCGTTGGGTATCGTTTATGCGGTACCGCAATCCTGAACCAGCGCAGTTACATCTGAAAGGCGATATCAGCAAACAGGAACTGGAAGAACTGCTGCTTGCGGATGAGTTTCTTTCCACACTGCGAACCGACCTGCATTTGCTGACGAATCTCAAACAGGACGTCATGACCCGCGAGCTGCAGCTGCAGCTTTCTGAACGGCGGGGCTTTCGGTCTTCGAATCTGCTGCGGCCGGTTGAAGCCTTTATGCAGGAATATTTCGGACATACCTCACGCGTCGCCGCTGTGGCGCGACGTGTGGCGGAGGTGCCGCGCCGATCTTCGCTGTTCAGCCGTCTCCGGAATGCCATCCTGCCTCAGAAATCCGCACAGGGATTTTTTATTATCGATGGCATGGTTCAGGTACCGGAAGCGCGGCTTGAGTCGCTCAGGGAGCCGCTCACCCTGCTGGATGTTTTTATCAGCGCCGCAGAAAACAAAGCACAGCTTTCGCCGGAACTGCGAAAAACGATCGGCCAGATTGCACTCACCCTCCCCGATGAACCGGGACGTGAAGTCACGGATCGGTTTCGTGATATTCTGCGTTTCACCAACGGTTTGCCGGACACGCTGCGCGCGATGTACGAAACAGGTGTCCTGGAATGGCTGATCCCGTCATTCGCCGGCATCCGAAATTTGATGCAGTTCAATCAGTATCACAGTTTTACCGTGGATGAGCATACGCTGAAGGCGATGGACGAAATGACGTCTTTTGCTCAGGATGAATCACCCGTCGGATCCGCATATCAGGGGGTCCGGCATCGTGCCACACTGCATCTGGCGATGCTGATGCACGATGTGGGCAAAGGACGTGAAGGTGATCACAGTATCGTCGGCGAACAATTGTGCGAAGATGTTGCCGTGCGGCTGCAAATGGCGGCCAACAAAAAAACGATGCTGATGTTTCTGGTACGTCACCATCTGATAATGCCCGATCTGGCGTTTCGACGGGACATCACTGATGCCACCATGCTCGTGGATTTTGCGCGCCTCGTGGGCGCTCCGGAACTCCTGCGCATGTTGTATGTGCTCTCGGTCGCCGATATCAAAGCAGTGGGTCCCGATGTCTGGTCAGACTGGAAAGGCGAATTACTGGCCGATCTTTACAATCGCGCGATCCAGATTCTGAGCGGACGCCCCTACAATCATCTGGAACGTGAACGCCTGCAGATGGTCCGCACGGCGGTCCGAAGTTCCATCGTCCCGCTGGGCAGCATGACGGATTCCGAAACCTGGGGCCGGTGGGCGGAAGAACAACTGGATTCGCTGCCCCCCTTCTATCTGATGACCGAACAGCCCGACCGCATTGCGCGGGATCTGGACATGATTCATCAACTCAATGAGTCAGAAGTTAAGATCGAAGGCGAGTTCGATGCTGAAACCGAAACGGTGAGCTATCGGGTATTCGCTCCCGGCCGATTCGGACATGGCAGCTTTCACAGTATCGCCGGAATTCTGTCCGGACTGCGGATGAATATTCTGGCGGCTCAGGTGTGCACGACATCGAACGGCGTGGTGATCGCCTACTTTCGCGTGACAGATAATGATTTTACAGGCCCTGTGCCGCAATCCCGGATCGAAGACATCGCCGTGGCGATCGGCGATGTGCTGACCGCCAAAAAGTCGGTTGACAGCGTTTTCCGCCGAAGTGGGCTTTACCGCTTCAATCGTATTAATCCGGTGATCGTCCGCCAGGAACCAAAGGTCGGAATCGACAATGACTGTTCCGAACGTTTCACGGTCGTCGATGTGTTTGCAACTGATACGCAGGGCCTGCTGTATACGCTGGCACACACGCTTTACAACTACGGATTGAAAGTGCACCTGGCACGCATTGCCACGAATATCGATCAGGTCGTCGACGTGTTTTATGTCGTCGATGAGAACCAGCGCAAAGTGGATGATCCGGAATTGCTGCAAAAACTTAAGTTGTCGCTGCTGGAAGAAATCCGGCTGCTGAGTGGCGGATGAGAGAGTCGGCGTGCGGAGCAACGTCAGTCGCCCGATGACACGTCATTCGGGGCGCACCTGCCAGGGGATCGGAGGACTGACGTCCTGCCGCTCGCCTTTCTGATGGTCATTCACTCTAAACGAATCGGCGATCTGCAGCGTCATTGACCATCGAGCGAATGATCGCCCCGGTATTGAACGGCTCAGAAATCGAAACCTGCAGTGCCTGTTCATCCAGGCAGGAGGGAATCAGTTTCGCAATTTCGTCCGCGTGTTGCTGCGACCGTGCCGGGACACCAATCAGTGGCCCCCATGATGACTGTGCCATGCCAATAACTCCGTGCGTCTGCAGTTGCTCAACAAGCTGCGTGATCGACGGATGCGCAAACACCCCCCCCTGCTCTGCTGAGTAAAATGTCCCGACCATCCGGCCATAGTTCTCAAGTGAATTCGCAAATACGTCAAATCGCCGCTCGCGTATGGACGGCGCGATGTGTTGCAGAATCTGCTGTTCCAGACTGTCGACCAATGTCGCCGGCATGGATGCCTGCTGCCGGAAGAATGTCTGCTCCCGTTCGCCTGAAAGGCCCTGAGCATCTGCGGGATGCACCAGCACAAAACGCCAGTCGGCCGGAAACGTCAGACAATCGACTTGACGGATAAGTGTGCCGTCAGCGACGGCACCGTGATCGATCAGAAATCCTCCCTTGAAAAACCCGACGGTGCCGATGGCTGATCTTTCGGCGCGATCTGCCATCCGGGCCAGCTGGAACGGATCTTCTTCCAGGCGGCGACGCGTGAGCAATTCTGCAGCAGCGGACAGGGCGAGACTGAGTTGCGTTCCACTGCCCAGTCCGCTGTGAAATGATGTCTCCTCAAACACCTGAAGCCGCAGTGACGGTACTTGCTGATGCGATCGAATTCTGTGCAAAAACTCGCGAACCCGCAGACGAGCGATACTCGTCGCCTCAATCAAATCGGTGTCGCCATTGATGGGAGTCACTCTCAAACGCCATGCCGGCTGCCGCAGCATCACACCGATTCCGCCAAACCGCCAGCGTGCCGCCGGTCGACTACAAATGAGTCCAAAGTGCAGTCGCGAACCCGTAACGATTTCGATTCCGTTCATTGTTCAATCTGATTCAGGATAAAATCTTGCAACATGGCGAACGAACATTTTTCTTCTGCCCCCCCGGTCTTCTCAACCGCCGGGGCCAGGAAGTTCAACATATCCAGCACGTGTTGTCGAGGCAGCAGGTGCAGACGCGTCGCGAGGATCGCCGTTTCCAGAACGGCATGCCGCGCACGATTGAATCCGAAAAACGGCCGTGTTTCGCCGCGATGCACAATCGTGGATGGCATCCGACTGCGAGCTTCCGAAGCATCAACACTATCCACGGTGAATTCGAACCAGCGGCAGCAGTCCCTGAGTCTAAAACCATTGATGGTGTCCGCACGCTCCACCGCCGGCAGCTGTTCAAGCCTGCCAATGGCTGCCTGAGCCATGATATCCACGGTATCAACCACATGAAACACACCACACCTCGTCGTCGACAGATTCGTGAATGTCGTCGAAGGCTGAAAAGGGCGCAGCAGCAGACTCGCGAAATCACCCGTGACAACCGGCCCCATTGGTGCCACATTCAGGCGACCAGCCGAATCCACACTGGTTACAATTCCTTCAATGATCATCAGTGAGTTCTCTCGATCGAACCAATCACACGTTTCCGCTTCTGCGATTCCCTCCGTGTTCTCCGTGAACTCCGTGGCAGACTCTGTCGTTTACTACCATGGAGACCACAGAGAATGGGCGTATTCGCATTTAGTTGGGAACGCGGCAAGTCGGTATCGTTGAGTTCAGGCCCGGCCGGGCCGACACATCCAATCCAGGGGCCGTGAGGCCCCGGACTGCTGAAGTCTAATTGCCAAAGGCCTGAAAGGCCGACACAATCACGAGTGTGTCGGCCCGCGGGGCCTAA
>JAGQQS010000447.1 GCA_020426105.1 Planctomycetaceae bacterium | reverse complement strand
AGCACCTTGTGAGCCTCATCCAGGTCACCCGCACGAAACAAAATGGCTCCCAAACCGCCTTTGAAATGAGCGTTCTCCGATTCGGCCGCCAAGGCTTTCCTCGCGAACTCAACCGGAAGCTTGTAGTCATCAATGGCATCAGGAGCCAGGGCACACGTCCACGCAGCGAAACGGTTTTCGATAGCGGAATTCGATACCGCCTCCTGGCCGATAACATGTCGGCAAACGACAAAGTATTGCGGGTGGTCGTTGAGTTGCAGCCAGAGTAAGGCAGACTCATAAGCCTGGTGTGCGGTCAATGGCTGACTGGCAGTCCACGCTTTGAGGTCCGCAGAAGCTTTCTGCGGTTCGCCCATCAGAGTTTGAAAAATTGCCCTCAGCCGCAGGACTTCCGGGACGCCACCGTGACTTTCAACGGTCTGGTTCATCAAATTCAACCATTCCGTGTGAAACCTGGGATCGGGACAGGAAATGATTTCCTCTATACCGATCCATGTGATTGCGGAAAGATCTGAAGGATCACCTTTGAGAGCTGTGGAGATATCCTTAACAGCCGCCTCGAAGTTGCCGAGATGAAAGTACACGAGCCCCCGACGTTTGAACATCCCCCACTGATTCGGGTTCAACTTCAGGCTCAATTCGACTTCACGCAATGCCGCGGGAAAATCCTTCTGACCGATCAGAAATTCCACGTACCGATTCAACAGCACCGTGTCGTCAGGACTTAATCCCTTCGCGGCTTCCATAAAGCGGCGAACGTCCTCCTTTCGCCCCTCCAGCTCCGCGAGCATGGCTTTCGCGACAAATACCGTGCGACTGTTTGGAAATTGCTGTTCCAGGGCAGCAACGACTGGACTCGCTTCAGAGATGCGCCCGTACCGGTTAAGAAACCACATCAGGTCGATGCATCGGGACTGCAATTCGCCTCGATACCATGCCGCCATCGAATAATCAGAACACAGCGACAAAGCATCGGCAAATGCCCTGCGGTACATGGCCTCTGCGTTTGCCACTTCGCCTCGACGCTCCAGCAATGCCGCAAGCTTTGCTCGTTGAATAGCGGCCCGACAGCGTTCTCCGTCGGCGTATCGATTTGACGGATCCGCGGCGAGTCGATCATACAATTCAATGCCTACAGTGTACTGGGCGATTGCTTCAGCCAGCTTTCCTTTTTCTGCGTTTTGAGCCGCCTGCCAGATAATTGCAGCCGGGATTGGATCTATCCCGGCATCACTCGTGATCTGCAGGCTCTGCTTTACATATTTGTCCGCCTCGGGATTCAAAGAGCCCAACATTTCTGCGACTCGCAGTGTGAGTCTGGCCAGCATGGTCGGATCAACAAACGCTCCACTCTCCTTCATTTGAAGCGTCAGAGTGACGCACCGCTTCGCATCTTCGACCGAACCAGCCTCGTAGCCAACATGTAATCGGGCTGCCAGCATCGCCACCATATACTCCCGAAACGTGTTGTCTTCAGGAGCGTCCGCGAGAACAGTTTCCATTTCAGCAATAGCGTTGTTCAATTCGTGTCTGTACTTCGCATTATCACCTTCAAGCTGGTGAATCGATGCGATGTTGTGCATCGCTTTTGCCCGATGCCCTCGTGCATAAACATCGTTATCGTGCTCCGCGATGATCTCTTCATAGAACACCATGGCTTTCTGCAAAATATCAGAACGGATGTTCTCAACGCCCGGTAATTGCGCAAACTCAACGGAACAGGCCTCACTGACAATCGTGTCCAGTGACTTTAAAGCACGATTCAGATCTAATCTGGACTGCTTCAGCCGACGATCGCTTTCTTCTTTAGCTGCAATGGCTTCTTTGCGTTGCTCGTCGGCGTCTTTCCTGGCGGTTTGAGCCTGAACCGCGTAAGCAATGCTGATGCCACTGGCGGCGATCAGCATTAACAGGCAGACGCCTGTTGTTGTCAAGAGGACTCGGTTCTCTCGAGAGAACTTCTGCAGTCGGTACCACAATGTCGGCGGGCAGGCCTGGACCTGTTCGTTGTTCAGATATCGCTGCACATCAGCTGCAAAGGCGCTGGCAGATTCGTAGCGGCGGTTGCGGTCTTTTTCCAGGGCTTTCATCACGATCCAGTCGAGTTCGCCGCGAAGCTGCTCAATGATTCGACGCTGGTCAATGCGGCGACGATCGGCCATCGTGGATCGCAGGTTGGCTTCCATCGTGGTGATGCGAGCGCTGGGCCGAGGCGGGTCCTGTTCGCGGATCATCTTACGAAGATCATCAATGCTGATCTTTGCGAGCGACGATTTTTCGAAGGGTGTTGTTCCCGTCAGCAGTTCATACAGCAATACCCCCAGCGAGTACACATC
>JAGQQS010000446.1 GCA_020426105.1 Planctomycetaceae bacterium | reverse complement strand
TCCCGGACATCACGAGATCGTAAGCCTGCTGCGTATATCGATCTGCTCGATTCAGGGTGATATTATTGCTGATCCTGCGGCTAAAATGATCCAGTTGACTGCGGACGTCGTTGCGATCCTGAAGACGCCGCGCGTCGATACCCGGTGGCATGGCGAATTTACCATTGAGCTCCGCGCCTTTGACCGGAGCAAAATCACTGCCCATGTGACCAGATTCCCAGACGTCGGCTGCCCACGAATCGGCGAGGCCAACAAAGGGTGGCAGGTCGGGATCATTGGCACCACGAAATTTTGCCGCCACCGAACCCATCGAAGGATAGCCATCGCCATCTCGACCATTATCAGTGCGCCGCGCCAACGGATTCCCGGATTGCATGGTGATGGGCGTATGGTTGCTTGCCGAGCAGTCCACCGATCGGATAACCGACAACTTATCGGCGATCGAAGCCTGCAACGGCAAATGCTCACAAAACTGCACCCCAGGAATCTTCGTCGCGATCGTGCGATAGGGACCTCGAATTTCCGATGGCGCTTCCGGTTTGGGATCCCACATATCCAGATGGCTCGGTCCCCCCGACAGCCAAAACAAAATTACGGACTTCTTATCGGCCGACTTTGATGTCGTCACCCCGGAAGCCGCCTGCAGCTGCAACAACTGGGGAAGCGTAAATCCACCCAGGGCAGACAATCCACTCTGCAGAAACCATCGCCGCGAGGAAACCTGAATCAGGCTTCGAGTCGAAACTCGCGTTTGACGCATGTCAGACATTCGGCACCATCGATTATAAGGCGAGCGAAAAATAGTGTGCCGCGACAGAATTCGGAAGTAGTCGCTGCGGCTGAGGAATTCTTGCGAATTCCGCTGCGACTACACGATGATCTTTCCTGTGGCAGTGTGATCCGTTTCAGCGAATCGACAAAAAATGATAGGCAATCTTGATCAATCGGGGACTCACGATCCTGCACAATTCAGCAAACGACAACCAAAGTCTACTCGACGGATCAGCCCATCACAATTCTTTGTCCACCGCAGTTGTGCATTGAACCCAAACTCCCAGACTCCATCCAAAGTCTATTTTTCCGTAAAATCAGGGGACTTCGACAAATCCACAGTTTGGGATAAATGCATCCGTTTCTGAATTTCGAAACGTCGTTTAAATTCCCAAAACCTCCAGATTGGCGAATAAAGCAGAGCGCTTAGCGTAAAAACAGGCAATCTGCGCAGTAAAACTACCGTTGACCGTCTTTGGCAATTGGATACAATCGGCTGTATTGAGGGTTAGCAGGAACAGGGAAGTTCTTGTAATCCCCAACTTAGCCCCGAGAGATCAGGAGGAGGGACCCCTCTTTGCTGACAATTCAAAATCTCTCAGGCGTGGTTCGCACAACCGGGAGCGAAAATTTAGTTTCCGGGGTCAACAGTAGATGTTGGCAGTGTTCGACGCAGAAGCGTCAGGGATGGCGTCCGGCAGTGTGTCGGACGGTGGGATGCTGCTTGGTTGCAGCTTCATCGCTTTTCCAACTAACGGATTGTGCTCATGAAAACAGTGTTCACGACTGGCGAAGCCGCAAAAATCTGCAAGGTCAGTCAGCAGACGATTATTCGCTGCTTCGATTCAGGGCAGCTCAAAGGATTCCGCGTGCCTGGTTCCCGATTTCGTCGCATTCCGCGCGATATCCTCTACAAGTTCATGAAGGAAAACGGGATTCCGACGGATGCACTGGAGAGTGGCAAACGCAAAGCGTTGATTGTGGACGATGACCACGAATTGGTAGAGCTGATCACTGATGCGTTGGAGGCCGATGGTCGATTCGAAGTGCGGATTGCCAACAATGGTTTTGACGCAGGGATGATGGTCAAGGAGTATCATCCTGACATTATCGTGCTGGATGTGATGTTGCCCGATATTAACGGAAAGGAAGTCTGCCAGCGGGTTCGCAGTGATTCGGCACTCGACGATGTTCGCATCATCTGTATCAGCGGAATGGTCGAACAGGACAAAATCCAGGAACTGCGTTCGGCTGGCGCCAATCATTTCCTGCAGAAGCCGTTCGAAGTCGAGGCCCTGATCGATAACATTTGTCGGTTGCTGGATATCGAACAGCTGCAGTCAAAATAGCAGTATTCGTCAGGTGGATTGAAGCAGCGGCCGCCCCAGCGCGGTCGCTTTTCACATCGCGGCCCCGATGAATCCGGAAGCAGCACAGGCAGGCATGGCGACAGAAGAACAAATGGGTGATGACCCGTTTCTGCATCGATTGCTTCACGCTCAGGTTTCAGAATCTGGCTGGAGTGTCCTGTCGTCCCTCGTCGCTGAATCGTGGATTAGACTTGGTGGTGCTTCTGCTGCCTTGCTCATGAGTGCTCACGGTGCCGACGAGCTGCAGGTTTCCTGTTGCCGTGCGGTGGATGGGTCAGCGCCACAGTTCAATTGTCTCACCCTGTCTGAGCCATGGTCAATTCTGCTCAGCCCGGGCGATGTGATTGAGTCAATTGCTCAGACGGGACTTGTTGGCGGTCTTAATCTTCAGGTGCTGCCATGGCCGGACCTGGTGTCTGCCCTGATTGTTCAGTTTCCTGAGGTTGTTCCTCCGCTTCAGGCAGCGCTCTATACAACGCTCATTTCCGTCAGCCGAAATCTGTTGTCCCGGGCACGGGACCGCTCAATTCTGATGCCGCGCGCCGATATCCTGGAAGCGATGGCACAGTTCGCAGCGGGCGCGGGTCACGAGATCAATAATCCACTGGGAAGTATTCTGGGCCAGACTCAGATTCTTCTGAAAAGCGAGCAGGCCGCCGATCGAAAGCAGGCCTTCGAAACCATTGGCGCGCAGGCCTGGCGGGTGCGGGATATGATTGGAAACTCCATGCTGTTCGCGCGACCGCCAATTCCACAGAAGGAACGTCTTAACGCCGTTGAAGTGGTGCAGCAGACTTTAACACCCATCGAAAAGTCGGCCCTCAATGCGGGCGTTGAAATTCGTTTCGCCACTTCTGCGGACGAAATCCACGTGGTCGCCGACCGCAGTCAGCTCAGCACACTCGTCTCACACCTGATCCGCAACAGTGTTGAATCGCTGCGCGGCGCAGATCGGCATGGATGTGTGTCGGTGACACTTCGCGATGACCTGCCCGGCACGATCGAACTTTCGGTGGTTGACGATGGACCCGGAATCGTCAGCGAAGAAGTGCGTCAACATCTGTTTAATCCTTTTTATTCGGGTCGTTCTGCCGGTCGAGGTCTGGGATTTGGTCTGTGTCTGGCGTGGCAGATTGTTCGAATGCATGGCGGGATGATCCTGCACGAGACCCCGGAAGAGGGCGGTGCCGCTTTCCATATCGCGCTGCCCTGTGAATGATCAAGGGCTGCTGCCCAATGACAAATACCCTGAGTTTGTTCGATGACTCGTCTTACGAGATCCACTGCAGGAGATGATCCATGTCTGACTGGCATCAGTCCGAAGTTGTTCTGCCGGAATTTCCGCGCGGCTGCCACCTGATCACGCAGCACGTCATACAGCGTCTCACAGTCCTCAAAACATGTCGCGTGGGACTGATGCATGTGTTTATCCAGCATACGTCAGCATCGCTGACGATCAATGAAAACGCTGACCCGGACGTGCCTGTCGATCTTGCAATGGCTCTGGACCGACTGGCCCCGGAATCATGGCCCTACCGACATACCTGTGAAGGCCCGGACGACATGCCCGCGCATATCAAAGCGACTCTGTCGGAGTCCAGTGTTTCAATTCCGATCTCCAATGGACGTCTGCTGACGGGTACCTGGCAGGGAATTTATCTGTGCGAACATCGGAATCATGGCGGACGCAGACGGCTGATCGTCACAATCCACGGCGAATTTGAGACGTGAAGTCAGAGACTCAGCGACGTTTCGACCCGGACTGTCTGCCAGCCTTCTTTCCCATGCGACGGCCTTTGGTGGCGAACCCAGGACTCGATGAGTCCTCGTCATCCGGGATCGGTTGACCGATTTGCTTCTTCAGTTCGTGAATCCGGTCTCGCAGGTGTGCGGCACGCTCGAAATCCAGTTGCTCGGCCGCAGCCAGCATTTCGCTTTCGAGCTCCCGAATAAATTCCTGCGTGACAAACTGAGATTCCGCGGTGATCCCGACCGCCTCCCGCTCAATTCGTCGGGCCTGTATCTCTTCCTCGATCCCTTTACGAATGGCTTTGCGAATGGTCTCAGGCGTGATCCCGTTCGCCTCATTGTATTCCAGTTGTATTTTGCGGCGGCGGTTCGTCTCGTCGATGGCTTTCTGCATGCTGTCCGTGACTTTGTCCGCGTACAGAATGACTTTGGAATTTACATTGCGCGCGGATCGGCCAATCGTCTGAATCAGACTGGTTTCGCTCCTCAGAAATCCTTCTTTGTCTGCATCCAGAATTGCGACGAGCGATACTTCGGGCAAGTCCAGTCCTTCGCGGAGCAGGTTCACTCCGATCACAGCATCGTATCGCCCTTCCCGCAGCTCTCGTAAGATTTCGACACGCTCCACCGCATTCAACTCGGAATGCAGCCACTCGCAGCGAATCGCTTCTTCCTTCATGAACTTCGTGAGGTCTTCGGACATGCGCTTGGTGAGCGTCGTGACGAGAACTCGCTCATTCATCGCCGCTCTTTCCCGGACCTGATCCATCAAATGCTGAACCTGACCACGGGCAGGAACGACAAAAATTTCAGGATCCACAAGGCCCGTCGGGCGAATCACCTGTTCGACAACTTCGCCTCCGGTTTGATCGAGCTCCCAATTCCCCGGGGTGGCCGACACAAACACGCGATAAGACGGCTTACTGTTCCATTCGTCAAATTTCAACGGCCGATTATCCTTCGCCATCGGCAGTCGAAATCCATGATCGACCAAAGTTGTCTTGCGGGCCTGATCCCCCGCATGCATCGCCCGGATCTGAGGCAGCGTCGCGTGTGATTCATCCACGAAGATCAGAAAGTCTTCCGGAAAGAAGTCGTAGAGCGTGTAGGGCGGCTCGCCGGGTTTTCGACCGGCCAGCGCCCGACTGTAGTTTTCGATGCCCGGACAGAATCCGGTTTCCTTCATAAGCTCCAGGTCGTGCCGCGTACGGGCGGCCAGTCGCTGGGCCTCCAACAGCTTCCCTTCTTTCCGAAATACTTCCAGCGTCGTGTCGAGTTCCTCGCGGATTTCATCAAGCGCCGCATCGATGCGATTCTGCGGTAACACAAAATGCTTTGCCGGATAAATGTAGATCTCCCTGAGTGACTGGGATTCCTTTCCGGAAACAGGATCGATCATGCTGAGCTTTTCAATTTCATCGCCCCACAATTCGATCCGATAAGCGAATTCTTCATAGGCGGGCCAGCATTCGATGACATCGCCCCGGACTCTGAATTTCGCCCGCGCCGGATCGAAGTCATTGCGGTCATAGTGAATATCGATCAGCCGCATAAGCAGTTTGTCGCGATCGATTTGTTGCCCGACATGCAGCGGGATCATCATTTCCAAATAGTCTTTGGGGGAACCCAGACCATAAATACAACTCACGCTGGCAACGACAATCACATCATTGCGACTCACCAGCGCACTCGTGGCCAGAAGCCGCAGTCGATCGATCTCTTCATTGATCGAGGCATCTTTTTCGATGTAGATATCCCGCTGCGGAATGTAGGCTTCCGGCTGATAGT
>JAGQQS010000445.1:11852-12044 GCA_020426105.1 Planctomycetaceae bacterium | reverse complement strand
AACAAAGACAACCATGAAAGGGATTTCGATCATGTCTGACGAAGGACTTTCATCGCCATCGTCGTTAAAAAACGCATTAACGCGTTTAATTCGTCGCAAAGGACTGGTCAATCGCAATGCGGCAGAAGCTCTGAACGCCGAATGGCACAGAATTGTCGGTCCCGACATTGCCAGACGCAGCAGGGCCGGTCG
>JAGQQS010000445.1:0-11756 GCA_020426105.1 Planctomycetaceae bacterium | reverse complement strand
TCCAGTCTGCCTGAATCCAATATTCGCTCGATCCGCTATGTGCGGGCGCGGTGAGTGGTGCCCATCCCCGTAATCTGAGATCAGAGATTTGAAATCTCAAATCCTGAAAAGTGATGTCTCTGGTTGAACCGAAGAAAGTGTAAAACGTGTCTGAAGAGATTCCTGACAAAACCTACGATGGCTCCGACATTCAGCACCTGAAAGGGATCGAAGGGATTCGCACCCGTCCGGCGATGTACATCGGCGACACCGGTGCCCCCGGGCTGCACCATTTGGTTTACGAAGTCGTTGACAACAGCATCGATGAAGCCGTGAACGGCTATGCCTCCGAAGTGACGGTCCAGATTAACGTCGATGAAAGCATTTCGATCGTCGATAACGGCCGTGGAATTCCCGTGGATGCCGTCAAAGGCGATGGGCGACCAGCGCTGGAAGTTGTGTTGACTGAGATTCATGCGGGTGGCAAGTTCAATCGTGAAAGCGGGTACAAAGTCGGAACAGGCGGATTACACGGCGTCGGGATTACGGCTGTGAACGCGTTAAGTTCGTGGCTGACAGCAGAAGTCCGCCGCGGCGGAGTCACGTATGTGATGGATTTTGAGAAGGGACGACGCACCTCAGAATTGCGTCAACTGGGGCGTGCCGAAAGCACCGGCACGCGTTTGACCTTTCTGCCGGACCCCACCATTTTTTCGGAGACCAAATTTTCGCTCGACACACTCACACGTCGAATGCGGGAACTGGCGTTTTTGACGCCAGGCATACGCATCACACTTCGTGACGAACGCGCTGATCGAACCGAGACGTTCCATTTTGAGGACGGACTTGTGGAGTTCGTTAAATACCTTAACCGCACCCAGACGCCGCTGACGTCCGATGTCTTTCGGGTGATGGCGGAACAGGACGACGTCGTTGTCGAAGTCGCGTTTCAGTACAACGACGGCTACACCGAAAACGTCATGGCTTACGCCAATAATATCTATAACCCGGATGGCGGGACTCACCTGAGTGGTTTTCGTTCCGCGCTCACGCGCACGATGAACAACTATGCCAAGGCTGGCAATCTGTTCAAAGACGTCACGCCTGTCGGCGAGGATTTCCGTGAAGGATTAACGGCGATCGTTTCGGTTCGCGTGCCGGATCCGAAATTCACATCGCAGAATAAAGTCAAACTGACGAATGGTGAAGTCGAAGCGGCTGTTCAGACGGTCGTGAACGAAGGTTTCACGAGGTATCTGGAAGAGAATCCCCCAATCGCGAAGAAGCTGATCGCGAAGGCGGTCATGGCAGCGGAGGCTCGGGAGGCGGCACGCAAATCCCGGGACATGGTCCGCCGCAAAGGCGCTCTCACGACAGGGGGGCTGCCGGAGAAACTTCGCGACTGCCGCAGCAGGGATCTGGAATCGACGGAGTTATACCTTGTCGAAGGAGACTCCGCCGGTGGTTCGGCCGACACAGGTCGCGACTCAAACATTCAGGCCATCCTGCCACTTCGCGGTAAGATCCTCAATGTGGAAAAAGCGCAACTGGTGAAAGTGCTCGACAATGCCGAAATCAGTAATCTTTTCCGAGGTATTGGGTTGTCGCCCGCTGGCGGCGAGGAAGAGATGGACATCAGCAAGCGTCGATATGGCAAGATTATCGTCATGACGGACGCTGACGTGGACGGCAGCCATATCCGTACCTTGTTGTTGACATTCCTGTTTCGACATATGCGGGATCTGGTGGCAGGTGGCCACATTTATATCGCGCAGCCACCCCTGTATCGCGTCATCCAGCGCAAGCAGGTGCGTTATGTGCAGACACATCAGGCAATGATGTCAGAACTGATCAGTCTGGGCATGAACGGAACGCGTTTGACCGTGAAAGCGGACAGCACAGTTTTCGCCGGTGAGAATCTGCAAAAGATTGTCGATCTGGCCATGCAGATGGAGCAGCCACTTGAACTTCTGGAACGTCGCGGCATTGACATTCGATATCTGATCAGATTTACCGGGGGCGAAAAATCGCGTCTGCCTCGATATCGGGTTCTCTATGCCGATTCAGAAAAATGGTTTATGGAACGCGACGACGCTGACGCATTTCTGAAATCGCTGCAACCGGTTCTGCCGGAAACGACGGTTACTGAACCGGAGACAGCAACGGACATGCCCGGGAAGTCCGCGGGCACTGAAGAATCTGCTCCGCGCGAGAAAACTGCACAACTGGTCGATTTGCATGAGATCAAGACGCTGAATGATGTCTTCGCGCAACTCAAAGACTACGGGTTTTTTGTGGCGGATTATACGCCGGCCGGGCTCCGAAATGCCGAGCCGATTTATCCATTTGTGCTGGAACGCGATGATGATCGCGTGCCGCTCACAAACCTCCGCGACCTGCTCGTCGAGTTGCGTCAGATGGGCGAAAAAGGTCTGACCCTGACACGCTTCAAAGGTCTGGGCGAAATGAATTCGGAAGAACTCTGGGATACCAGCATGGATCCGGAAAAACGCACACTGTTGCAGGTTCGCATGGAAGACGCCGCTGCCGCCGATGAAATTTTTCGAGTCCTGATGGGAGACGCCGTCGAACCACGCCGCGAGTTTATTGAAAAGCACGCGCTGGACGTGAAACAACTGGATATCTGAGTCGCCCGCATTCCGGCCTCTGTCCACAGTTACGATCTCGGTGCGATCACGGTTTGTTCAATATGCTCTTCCAGACAAACAGTCACTGAGAAATCCCGTGTCCTCTAAAAACTCTAAAAACTCTGAACACACCACGGATCCTGAATACCCAACCGTATTTTTTGACGGAGTTTGCGGGCTTTGTAATCACACTGTCAACTGGTTACTGGCACATGATGCGAAACACACACTGCGTTTTGCTCCACTTCAGGGCAAGACGGCTGCAGGAATTCTGAGCCATGAGGTTCGTGAACGACTGGATACACTGGTGTTTTTGCATGGAGGGAAGATATATACACGTTCGGCAGCCGTGACCCGCATTCTATTGACTCTTGGTGGACCTTGGGGTGTATTGGGCGGCCTGCTGTGGATCGTCCCATGGCCCATTCGGGATCTTGGGTATCGCACCGTGTCCCGGTGGCGATACCGTCTGTTTGGCAAACATGATGTATGTCGACTTCCACTGCCTGAGGAACGTGCCGTGTTTCTGGATTAGGCGGAATGCTTGCCTGCAGCCGAGTTGTCGGTAACATTCGTAATGGAACGAGCAGGGCAGAGCAGTTTTCTAAGACCATCCTGCTGCGGCGATACGCCGTGGTTGAGTTTTCTTTCCAATTCGTCCCCAGAGTCGTTGTGCGTTCGGCCAGCAATTGACTGCCACCGGGCGACCACAGCAAGCACAAGGCTTTCGCCCGGCGGCAGTCAATTGCTGGCCCTTGTGAACGCCTCTGGTCCGCAGATCGAAGTTAGAAAATGCCTGCCCTGCTGTTCTTCCTAAGATCTTCCTCCGCCGTGTCTGAGAATTTGCCACGATGCTGCTGCGACTGCTTCGATTTTTCTTTGGACTTGTCAGGCCAAAGTCTTCTGCAGAACGCGGAACTCATCCCGGAGCATTGCCATCATCACTCACCGGACGTGATCTGACGCCGCCCCGGACGGTGCAGTCGGCCACCGCTTCAAATCCTGAAACTGGCAGTTCATCGCCAGGTCCATCTGGTTTGAACGGCCTGGATACAGACAAGTTTGCGCCGAGCACGGTTGAAGAGGCGTGGACAGCCACCGGAAGAGCGGACTGGCGATCGGTCTTTCTGGATTCGCGCGGGGCAATTCCGCCGTCCGAGGTGCCGCGCGTGCAGAGGATCGACCGTACGATGGTCGGGATGGGACTGATTTCCGAAAGTGAACTTGCAGAGATTCATGACATTGGCGACAGGATGTCGCAATACCAGAGTGACGCGGCGTTTGTGGCGTCCTCCGGTGAGAGTGCCGTCGCACAGTCCCGTGAAGAGCGCCGGCGACAAAGGGAGGAGAAACAGGCGGCGGCGGAAGCACGCCGAAAGCAGCGACGTGAGCAAATCGCGCAACGACGTGCGAATGACATCGTGTTTCTGGGGCGCGGGGTGTCACGCGGTCTGGCTGATCGTCGTTCCAACATAGAACAGCTGCAGGAGCAGTGCCTCCCGGTTCTCTCGAGCCCCGCCGACCTGGCACAGAGCATGGGTATGTCAATCTCGTTGTTAAGGTGGCTTACATTCCACAGTGACGCCCCGACACGCGTGCATTATGTTTCGTTCGATGTACCGAAAAAGAGTGGCGGAATGCGTCGTCTGTCAGCGCCGCATCGGAAGCTGGCGGAAGCACAGCACTGGGTCTTGACCAATATTCTGAATCTGTTGCCCGTACATGCCTGCGCTCATGGTTTCGTTGCTCGGCACTCCGTCGTGACTAATGCAGAACTGCATGTGGGTGCGAGCGTTGTGATCAATGCGGATCTAAGCAATTTTTTTCCCGCGATCACCTTTGCCCGTGTTGATGGCATGTTTCAAAAGCTGGGCTATTCACCTGCCATCGCGACCATCCTCGCGCTGTTGTGTACAGAATGTCCGCGACAGCCGCTGCAGTTTGGGGAGACCATGTACTACGCCGCAACCGGCCCTCGATCGTTGCCTCAGGGCGCATGTACAAGTCCGGCGATTTCGAATCAAATTGCCGGGAAACTCGACCGCCGCATGTCGCTGCTGGCGGAAAAACTTGGGTGGCGGTACACGCGATATGCGGATGATCTGACGTGGTCAGTCTGCGGCGAGGCAATCCCGTCAATCGGATACGTCCTGGCCCGAATCAGACATATCGTGGAAGACGAAGGTTTTGAACTTAATCATGCCAAAACACGGGTCCAGCGTCGCAGTCAGCAGCAGTCGGTAACGGGAGTTGTGGTAAATGACCGGATGAACGTGCCCAGGCCGACGATACGCCGGATCCGCGCGATTCTGCACAATGCAAAACGGACCGGGCTTGATGCGCAGAATCGCAATTCACATCCGCATTTTCGGGACTGGCTGACTGGTATGATCGGCTGGGTCCACATGGTAAATCCTGAACAGGGGCGCAGGTTAATGTCAGCCCTGGCGGAATTGTCGTAGTACGTAGCGGAACGTTTCATGTTCGCTCAAACATTGGCATTCTTGACACGCAGCATCCGACAGGAGTCGCGTCTGCTATCGCATCATGCGATCCGGGGCGCCATGGTCCTGCTGACGCTCGTCGCGTTCTTCTTTCAGGTGGTTGTTTCGCCACGGCTCGGAGCATCCGGGTTAATGCTGGTTACAAAAATTTCGGACTACTGCTACTACAGCCTGACGCTGCTGGGCATTATGTATTTCTCGCTGGCGATTACCGAAGAAAAAGAAGAAGAAACGCTGCCGCTGCTGCGAATGACAGGCGTCCGGAATTTTACCCTGCTCATCGGGAAGTCAATCCCGCGACTCGCTGTCGTCGTCCTGCTGATAATGGTTGCTGCGCCGTTTCTGCTGCTGTCCGTTACTCTCGGTGGAGTCCTTCCGGAGCAGATTCTGGCTCTAATACTCGGGATGATGTGCTACGCATTTTGTCTCAGTCAGCTTGGACTCTTCTGCAGCACGATCAGCCGCAACAGTCGGCGGGCGGTGAGTACAAATATTCTGATGTGGATGGCGCTGGAATTTGGGAGTTGGTTGCTCATCCTGGCTGCCGCCGTCTGCAACGCGTGGGAATTCACTACACTGCAGCATTTTCTGAACGAACTCGCGGAAAACTGGTGGCATGCCACAATGTGGTCCGCATCAGAGGAGTATCTTGTTTTTCTGCGGGGTGACACCATTCTGAGTATGCAGATGGCATTTCATCTCTGCACTGGATCCATGTTCTTTGTGGCCAGTTGGTTGGTGTTTGAGTCTATGAATGTTGCCTCAATCGCTGAAGGTGCTGCTGCGTCTGAAAACATCTCGGGTGGCCTGAAAACTCGAGCCACTGGCGTAAAATCACTGCGTTGCTGGGACGCGGCCGTGGCCTGGAAGTCCTGGCAGTTCGTGGCAGGGGGCTGGCTGTGGATTGCGATCGGGGTGGTCGGACTGCCCGTGCTTTCCGTCGGAGGACTGGTATTGCTGCTGGCGATCAACCAGGAACACATTGAACCGGAAGCGATTGGCGTGACACTGATGGTCGTGGGGGCCATCAGTTTTGTCATTATGTCGGCCCGGCACTTCGGTCGAGCTCTGAACCAGGAGATCTATCAGCAGACGCTGGTATCACTGTGTATGTTGCCCAGAAGGCGCAGCGCTGTGATCGGAGAACTCTATCTGGGTCTGTTGCCAGGCCTGCTCGGCCCCGTGTGCTGCTTTGGACTTGGTTTTCTTTGGCTGAGCATCGCAGGAGTCGGCTTCCTGTCGGATACGGCAGAAGTCCTGATTGAGCCCTGGACCTGGGCGGTGCTGGGATGGGTGATCATGACACTGCACGTCGGCGCGCTGCTGGCCGTTTATTTGCGTCACGGCGGCATGTTGATCGCCGCCGCGGTTTGCTGCTTCGCGGTACCGTTTGTCGGCGGCATCCTGTTGGGAATGCTGGGAATGATTTTGAATGGTGCTGGACCGGGAATGCAGGAGTCGATTATGCGTTATCTGTTTCCGATGTTCCTGATCCTGACTGAAGCGGCGATGTGTCTCACGGCGTATGCTCTGATTATTCAACGCGTAGAAGTCGTCGCCGGAAAGTGAACAGTCCCGGCAGGAGATACCCATCAGCACAGCAGGCATCGCGATTCCGGGCCTGAAGATTTTCGACCGGCCGAATCATGGATGTGCTTGACGACGGTGGATCTCGGGCCGAACTGACTGCGCACCCTGGGAATTACAGGAAATCAACCGGGGATAATTCCGATGGCATGAATCAGTGGAGTGTCCCCGCTACTACCGTCTGCAGCGTTATCGAAAGATTTCTACAGAAAGCATCGTACCGGCAAGCTGACACATGCCGCTCGCCGGACGGATTAATAGTTCCAGTTGATCCCGACGTTAAAGGTGTTCTGAGTGAACGTGTTTCTCTCAGTCTGATAGTGCAGAAATTCTCCGGTAACCGGACTGGAATCATACACGATCGAATCGTTGGGGTCCGCGACCTGGCCGATCAGGAGGAATGTCCAGCCCACACTCAGGCTGGCATCTTCCAGTTGCCACATGTCCCTCAGGACCGGAACGCGGCCAAAGATCGGAATGTTCGCGTTAAGAGACTGCTCAAACAAAGGCGACAGATGCGTACTGGTGACGGTGTCGCTGAAAGCATTCTGCGAAGGACCTTGCGTTGTATCCGTATCGAACATCCTCGTCGCGATATTCGCTCCGGTTATCGGATCGGGAACGACTTGCACACCCATAAAGTTGCCGATGTTGTCACCACGAAGTTTCAGCTTTTCATTGTTAAACATCGCCGCGACCCGGGTAGAACCAGTCACCTGAATGCCTTTGGCACTGCCCAACTCGTACTGAAACCCCAGTTCCGGTCCCGAAAGATTACTGACCACCTGACTGTTGATGTACGAGTAGACAATTAAGTGATCCGAGCCACCAAAAAGAGGTGCCGAGTACGTTCCGGTCGTTGTTGTGGTCACCGCACCCCCGGTCGTGCCCGTACCTCCGGTCGTTCCGGTCCCGCCCGTCCCACCGATGTTTGTCGTGTTGAAGCCCGTATCCGGTTGAAACGTCTTGGCGTTAATAGGTGTATCTGAGTCACCGAATGTCACGTACGAGAGTAATGTTGACGCCCCGTCAAAACGAAACGTTTCATCAATCCGGAAATAACGCCCACCGATGATCGGATGAATTCTGATGGTGTCACTATCGTACACCGGGCTAAAGGCCCAGGCGGCATTGGCCCCGCCTGTGTTGATTGTCTGCCTCAGGATGAAATCCAGATCGTACGGGGCTGTTTCGCCATTCACAACGATGGGTGTGCTGCCACTGGTTGTTGGGATGCCGTAAAGGTTCAGCAGGGTACGGTCAAGGACTTGCGAAGTCGTTCCGAAAAATCCATAGCTCACTGCGTCAACGCTGTCGAACACGACACCCGGAGCAAGGATATCATTGACCAGAATATCCCTGTCCGTGCGTCCACCGAGGTTGTATGGCTGGTTGCTGCCGCGACCCTGGTCACGCTGAAACTCAAGTTCCGTCGCACTGTCCAGTCGGCCCGCTGTGATTACCTTTCGAGCATCAAACGTGGATGTGTCCTGGAACTGAAATCCGCCGCTGTACAGGAATCCAGAGCCGTCCGGATTCCAGAATCCGCCCGAGAGTCGAATACCGTTGGTTGCCAGCTTCGGTATCATCGATGTGGATGCCGCATCAAAATATCTGAAGTACGACATCTGATTCATATTGTCGTTGGCCGGATCGTTCTGTTGCAGATATGTCGGCACATTATCCGCACCAACGATGCCGTTCATCTTCCGGTTGTATGTTCTGGTGTAGTCCAGATTCATAAACCAGTCTCTTGGCCGGTTTGTGGGCCCGAAGCCGTTCACGGAGTTCTGAAACCACGTCCCGTCTCGCTGGTATGTCTGCTCATACATCCCCTGATAAGGAGACTGATACGGATACATTCCGTAGGACCCGGGCACCTGCTGCGCGCCGGGCATTGGCATTCCGGGCATTGGCGGTCCACCCTGAGCCTGTACAGTTCGTGCGCCTGCCATCATCAGTACGACGGGAATAAGCGCTTTTAGTGAATGCCGAATCCGCATTGATCCATCCTTGGAGAAGTTGCAGAAATGTTCTGCCTTCGCTGGGTGCTCACCAGCCCGCATTTCGCATCATCTGTGTCGGGTAACCAACAGACTTTGCGCGTCGGGACGGTCTTATCGGAAGTATCGGTCAGGCAATTTGTGAAACTGTAGGGTTTATTCCGGATGCATCAGTTTTCGGGGTTACTGCCATGGCAGGCCTCAATAAATCGGCCAAAATCAATCGTCGCAGGGCTCAAATCAGGCCTGGCAGCGCGGTTGCGCAGCCTTCGTTTTACGGGGGGCAATGCTGTTTCCGGTCCTCACCGTCAAGCGGCGGATTCTGCCGCGGATGTGGGAGTGGGGTGCATTGGGATCGCAAAACCCCGGCTTGTTCCTTTCGCAGCACTGAGGCATGCGGATTGACTTGTCCCCAGTTGCTGCCTGCTTGCCGAGGGGCAAACCCGTGGGCGATTGGATTGAATGATCAGGCCAGACACTTGCCACAGATTGCAGACATGCAGATCCACGATCATGGCGGATCGTGGAAATTGGAGCGAATGTCTGGTAGCCTCCCAGTTCACCCGCTCCCCGGGGACAATTTGGCTCAGGAGTACGACCATGATCGGATTCGGTCTTTCAGGTGGTTTCTCTCTCACGGCGCGGTGCGTTTTGCTGTATCTCACGATACTCAGCGGCACCAGCATTGGGATAACGGCGAGCCCGTTGCCGGATGAGGCATCCGAGACCGACGCGGCGCAGATCAAGGCGGCCGAGCGGTTTCTGACGGTGCTCGAAAAAAATCCACGCCGCGGTACTGCGCTGGATCGGGTGTATGGGCATCATGTTGAATTCGGATCTCTCGACACGTTCGTTGCCGGACTGAAAGACAGGACCGCGGCGAACGCAAAAGATGGTACGTCATGGATGCTGATCGGACTTATCGAGTCTCAGCGGGGGCAGGATGGGAATGCCGTCGATGCCTTCCGGCTGGCAGAGACACATCGGCCCACAGATGCTCTGGCGTCGTACTATCTGGCCCAGTCGTTATTGCGGATTGGACAGAATGAAGACGCCATCGCCGCGTTTGAACGCGCCATCGAACGCAAGCCGCAGCGAAATGATCTGCTTGAAATTTTTCAGCAACTGGGGCGTGTCCATCAGCGGGCTCAACGAACTGACGACGCGTTAAAAGTCTGGACGCGGCTGGAATCGTTGTTTCCGGATGACCCGCGAGTTCTTGAACAAATCGCTGTCACGCTGGCAGAAGAAGGCGACAATGCCCAGGCGTTGTCGCGTTACGAGCGGCTCGCGAAACTTGTGAAAGACGATTATCGCCGCACGATGTGCCTGATAGAAGCAGCAGAGCTGAAGATCAAGAGCGGACGGAAAGACGATGGGATTGGTGATCTCGAGAAAGTTTTAACGCAACTTGATCCTGACGGCTGGATCTACAAAGACGTCAGGCGCCGCATTGATGATGTATTTCTGCGAGCCGGTGATCAGGACAGTCTGGTAAAGTATTACGAGAAGTGGATTGCCGCGCATCCGGAAGATGTCGAGGGTATGGCGCGGCTGGCGAAATTCCTGGCGCAATCAGCGCGGGTCCCGGAAGCGACACAGTGGATGGAAAAGGCGCTGAAACTGGCTCCGTCGCGAACGGATCTGCGGAAATCGTTTATAGATCAGCTCGTCGATGATCAGAGAATTTCCGAGGCCATCAGGCAGTACGAACAACTGGCAGTCGCGGCTCCCGGCAACCCCGATTTCCTGCGAGACTGGGGTAAGCTGGTTTTGAAGGACCGGTCACAGGATGCGGAACTGCGAAAGAAGGAGGCGGTCCGCATCTGGAATCAGATTGTTGCCAGCCGCCCCGATGATGCGATCACGGCGGCTCAGGTTGCGGACCTGTTCCGTCAGGCCAATCTGAACGACGAAGCCGAAGTGTTGTATCAGAAAGCGGTCTCACTGGCCCCCGGCGATCCACAGTATCGAGAGTATCTGGGAGAGTTTTATCACATTCAAAAGAAGACCGACGAGGCACTGAAGACCTGGGCGGCGATTGCGGAAGGTTCACAGCGAACCGCTGAAAACGCGGCACGGCTGGCGGAAGTTTACAACAGCTTTGGATATCTCGAACAGGCTGTGCAGGAGATCGCTGCCGCTTGCACCCTCGATCCAAAGGAGTTTGTCCTGCAGATGCGTTCTGCAGAGTATCACGCCCGCGCGACAAAATATGACGCTGCGCTGGCATTTCTTGACGCGGCAGAAAAGCTGGCGGCGAGCGATGATGATCGCGAGTCGCTGATTCGCCAGCGGATCGAAGTGTATCAATCCAGTCAGCGAATGGACGACGAGACGAAAAAACTGGCGGACGCAGTACACACGAACGCCAATGCAACGCCATCGGACTGGGCGTTGCTGGCTCGATATTTCGAAGCCAATCGGCAGTGGGTGGAGGCGACAGAGTCCATCGAAAAAGGCCTGGCGATCGATCCCCGGTCAGTGCCAACCCTGACAGCGGCGGCTCGGATTTCTGAATCGTCCGGCAACTACGGTCAGGCCGCGGAATACAGTCGGCGGCTGGCAGAGTCAGATCGTCGCTCCCGCGGTGATCATTTGATGAACGTGGCTCGTCTGGAAGCTCAGATGGGACGATCGGAGCAGGCGCTGGCGGCAGCCAATGAACTCATCGTGTCTGCGCCTGGCAACACAGACAATTACGAGTTTTTGGCACAGATGTGTTTTCGTCTGGGTAAATCAGATGAAGGTTTGGAAGCACTGCGGAAAGCGGTTCGCATCAATCCCAACGAGCCGCATTTGATCATGGCGCTGGCGGCGGCGCTGGCGGAACAGCTCCGCACGGACGAAGCGATCGAGGTCTATTGGCGGGCATTCGATAAATCAGAGACGGTGGATGACAAGACGAATCTGACTCAAAAGCTGGTGCCGCTGTATGAGCAAATTAATCAGCTGGACAAGCTTATTGAACGCTTCGAACGCGACCGCCGTGAGGAAGAGAAACGGCGTGAGATGACGATCTGTCTGGCTCAGGC
>JAGQQS010000444.1 GCA_020426105.1 Planctomycetaceae bacterium | reverse complement strand
AGTCGTTCGAGTTCGGGCCGTGTCTCAAGCGGGACTATTTCAAATAAATCGAAGCACGCATCAATTCCGGCTGCTTTGTTCCCGCTACCGTTACCGTTTTTTGCCAGAATCCCAACCTTTAACGGAAAATCTATGTCGCACCTCTGGATCACGACCGTCTTATAGTTTTTCCCGTCGCGACTGGAGGCGAAAATGTACTTCTCATCGTACCGGACAATCCTGAGCCACAAATTTTCGATCACACCGTTGACTTCGAGGACGGCGTTTTCGTGATCAATCCCCTCTGTTTCCGGGACGACGGCGAGCGTCTTACCACCATTTCCGCGGTCAAACTCGAGAACAAATTTTACGTAGTTGTCGATGTCATTGAAACAAATCAGGCCCGCCTGCTGGTAGCTCGCTTCCGGATTAAATCCAACAATACGAGTCGTCATCACAAAGTTTCCGTACTTCATGGGGGTATCGATCAAAAAGATGTTTTTCGCATTATTGTAGCTTCGCCAGATTCCTCCCGGTTCGGTTGTGATTGTCAACATGCCGGGGGCTTTTGTCAGCGAAACGTTTTCTGAATTCTCATTCAGAACAGTCCAGGCGTCATTATAGGTTTCGATGAAATCATCTCGAAAACCGGGCGGTATCGGATCAACTTCAGCGGGACGAAATCCGGCGGCCAGCAGCGTCACAACTCCTACACAGATGGTGGTACCCCAGCGACCGTTAAGCGACGCACGACGAGCCATGTTTTTCGGATCACGCAGCATCTCGATTCTCCTCAGAAATGTTCTTTGGGTCGGAAGAAAGGCATGGACAGCCCAGCCCACAGGTTCAGATCGTTGATTCAGAGCCAGTTCACCGATGGCGCGCAGGTAAGTCTGTGAATTACCGATGACCCGCGCGGCCATTGCATCCGCTGCCAGTTCCTGTTCTAACCGAAGACGATTTGCCAACCAGTGGACGAACGGATGATAGTAGTGCAGTAACAGTCCGAGTTGTGCCGCCACCGACGCCATAAAGTCGCCCCGCGCAACGTGGGCGATCTCGTGCGCCAGCACGCTTCGCAACTGCACGTCGGTCCACGTTTTCCAGTTTTCAGACAACAGTACCACTGGATGTCTCCATCCCACCGTTGCTGCCAATGCCAAATTCGACGTCTCACACAGACGAATGGTGCGCGAGCAGCCCAGTTCCGCTCGAAGGACCTCGACTTGCCGGCGCAGCAACGGGACTGTCAATGGGCGACTGGAAGAGATAAACACGCGGATTCCCCAGAATCCGCCCAAAAATCGAAGAAGTCCCACGGCAAACGCTGCCGACAGAAACAGACCGCAGACCAGCCCCCCGGTCCGAATCCATTGATTGGATTCGCCCGCGAGGGTTAAGTGATGATCTTGCGATGTCAGTTCACGCGAATCTCCCCACCAATGACTCCAGGCAGCACTCCTGACTGGTCGACTTTCACCGGGATCGATTCCTGTCACATCGGGCGTGGCCACCGGTTCAAGCTGTGAAGAAGTGCCGGAAACTGTCGCAAGTTGCGAGACCGGGACCGCTGATCGCGGAACCAGTTCCAGCCAGCTTGGCCAGGAGCAGAACGCGCACAAGGTCAGGACGATGACTGACAGCATCGTCAGCTGCAACAGGAGCCCCGCAGAAGTCCGCAGCCACCGGCGCAGGATCAGACTGGTCACGATTCCGAACGTCGCCACCAAAGTGACCTGCATCATGCAGACCAACAAGCTTGATGTTGTATTCATCGCTCAGGCGCCAATAAAAAACGTTCGCGCGTAAATGGAAAGTCGATCTACTTTCGGCCTTTGGGTTGCTGATCGCGACAGCCGAGAATTTTCAGGAGGCGCTCTCGCTCCTTTGGCGTTAGCTTTTCTTCGCCCAATAGCTGGACCAGTAACCGCGAGCGGGATCCGCCAAAGACTTTATTTACCAGATCCCCCAGCAGACTGCGTGAGACCTCTTCAAAGGTGCGGGCTGGTTTGAAACGGAAAGGTCGTTCAAATCCGGTCTGCGTCAGAAAATGCTTGTCCAGCAAAATGCGAACTAAAGTTGCGACAGTCGTATAGGCCAACTCGCGCCCCTGTGTTTCCAGGACATCACGAATATCGGCAGCCGTCGATTCTCCGCGATCCCAGAAAATATGCATGATCTCAAGCTCGCGCTCGGTCAGCTCCTTTGCCCTGGGCCGTGCCATTTCACCTGCTCCGTAAATACTTCCACAATCTGTCGCGACTGGCAGCTTTTGTTTGGTTCTTTAGATTTGATTTAATAGTAATTGACAGCAATCCGGCTGTCAACAAGTTTTTCCTCAGAATTATAAGGGGGGAACCAGGGAGCGGCGGGCGTGACTGCGGTGTCTTGTCAGCCGGACTCCGATTCAGATTCCATGGCGTCCGGGTCGAGCTGACTCGGATCAAGTTCTTCGACAATCGCATACTTGCCGTCCCACCAGCGGTGAAAATCCACTTTGCGGCAGCGATCGCTGCAGAAAGGACGGAACTTCCGGGCAACGGGTTCGTCGTCGAGTGGCTTGCTGCAAATGGGGCATGTCATGCGTTGGATCATCGAAGAAAACCTTCAGGAGTACAAACCTTGACGCAACTGTGATAATGGATAAAACGAATCCCGCCAGCGTACGCCACCCTGCCGGAGTGTCATGATGGCGGATCTCCAGAAAGCAAATACCATCAGGACGGCTCCTATCGGAAACAGCGGAATGATCGACAGTCCGCCCGGCACCTGAACCGCGATCGACGCGAACGCCAGATGCCACAAAATCGCGGTGGCCACATAACCTGACGCGTCGTGCATGGTTAGAATAAAGGGGGAGACCCAGGGAAAGATCATGGTCAACAGGAACACGAATGTCACCGTCAGAAGCTGCGGCACCGAGTAGTTTAGCGACGCGAAACCATTCTTTTCCAGTCCCGTCACCACCCCCCACAGTGAAGGCTGCCAGCGCACGGCAAGCAGCATTGGAGCCGTCTGGAAATCACTGGTGCCGCCGTTCTTCTTGATCATTTTTCCAAGCTTTACGTCATCCAGAATATCCATAGCGATCGGCACATGGCCGCCGAGTGATCGATAAAACTGTGCATCGACCAGATTAAAGGCACCAACGCCTGCATATGTGAGTGGCCACCTGGTCCTGATCAGATGGATCTGCATCCCGACGGCAAAGGCCAGCCCAAAAAAGGTCACAACGGCATTTTCGAAAATACTCCCCGGGAGCATTCTGGGCAACAGACAAAGGTGCTTCAACCTGTGGTGAACAAAGTGCCGCACAGCCGTTTCGAGCGCACACGGTTCGTAAATGATATCTCCATCAGTAAACAACAGCAGGTCACCCGTAGCACGCTCGGCCGCGACATGCATGGCATGGTTTTTTCCGAGCCAGCCTTCAGGTAATTGACGGACATGGATCACGTGAATTCTGCTGTCGATCAGGGCGATTTCATCCATTATCCGACCCGTCGCATCAGTTGAGCGATCATCGACGGCAATGATTTCAAATTTCACGCCTGTCGATTTCAGCAGGGTTGTGAGTCCATTGCGAATCTGTGCTTCTTCATTGCGCGCAGGCACAATCACACTCACTGAAGGCAAAGCCGCGGAAACGCCGTCAGAACCTATCGCTAAGCTGGCATCAGGCAACCGCTGCTGACAGGGCTTCAGCTGCTTAACTGTCAGTGCGATGACTGCGGGAATCGTGAGGCATGTGACGACTGTGAACACAATCCAGCCGAACCAGAACATCGTTGTCATTTCTGAAATCAGGAGGCACTCCCGGGAAACCCCCGGGATGGGTAAGCGAGTTGCTGTTTACCGCAGAATCCGGCAGTTGTTAACCAGTGGACTGTGACAGTTAAAAATTCAGGTAGTGGACGAGGCGACAAGTTCTGAAGTGCCGGGCGACGAACCCTGAAGTGCCATAAACACAGGGACTCGTCGCCTCGTC
>JAGQQS010000443.1 GCA_020426105.1 Planctomycetaceae bacterium | reverse complement strand
CTACGGTGGTGGCGGCGGACGGAGTGGTGGCGGCGGCTACGGTGGTGGCGGCGGTGGCCGGGGTGGTAGCGGTGGCGGTGGTCGCGATCGTTACTAAACAGCTTCCCGCAGGAATCTGAAATTAACAGACGTTGCCCTTAGCGCAGGACGGCGTCGTGTATGCGATAAGGATGATGAGCCAACCAGGTTCATCATCCTTTTTTTCGTGCCATTCCCGCAGGGTTTTTGCTGGCCTCGGGCCGGCAGCAGTGGAAATTTGCGATTGCTGGTAATAATCCAGCAGTCCTGGGTGTGGGGTTTATTTGCCGGAGCGGTTGGATGAGTGCGAATGATGTTGTGCTGGCTGCCACAGGTGCGAGTGGGTCGGTGTACGCGTTACGTCTGGCGCAGATATTGCTGGCATCAGGAAAACAGTTGCATCTGGTTGTAAGTAATGCGGCTCGCCAGGTGATGTCACGCGAACTGGACGCGGAATTTCCGGCGAACGATGCAGCCGCTGCGGAATGGATCTCGATGATTCATCGGACGCTCACCGGGCCGATTGCGAAGGTATGGGGATTCAGCCCGCCGTTGGTCCCGGACCACAAACATTCGTCCGGCTCTCTGCGGGTCTACGGCACGTCAGACTATTCGGCTGGAATTGCCAGTGGATCATTCCGCACAAGCGGTATGGTCATATGCCCCTGTTCCATGGGGACGATGTCGGCGATTGCCGGCGGAGCATCGAGCAATCTGATCCAGCGGGCCGCTGACGTGCACCTGAAAGAACGACGACCGCTGGTACTGATGCCGCGTGAGACACCGTTGAGCCTGATTCAGCTCGAAAACATGACGCGTCTCAGTCGGGCCGGCGCGACAATTATGCCCTCGATGCCCGGATTCTATCACAAACCCGCGCAGATCGCGGACCTCGTCGATTTTGTTGTGGCCCGGATGCTGGACCACCTGCAGGTTGAGCATCACCTCGTGGAGCGCTGGGGCGAGGAGCATCCGGAAATCTGACGGAAGATTCGCTAAAACCGGCGTGGTCCCGAGACTTTCCAAAGGCTGCCCTGATTCGCCGGGGTCCGCCACAAGTCCGAACGCCGGATGTTCCGACACTGCGGTTACGCATTCTCAGATTGACGTTTCAAGGATGAGACACAGCGAATCTGCACGATCCTGTTTCCCGAGACGTATGCATGGCCAGTCCACGAGAATCTTTGCGCGTTGTCATCGCGGCCTCCGAAGCAGTCCCTTTCTCCAAAACAGGTGGATTGGCAGACGTTGCCGGAGCCCTGGCCAAGTCGCTGGATCAGCTGGGTCATGATGTCACATTGATCCTGCCCGACTATTTTCTGCTTCGCCAGGGCCAGACGAACTTACCGAGTATCGTGGATGCCGGACTGCGGTTTTCGATCCCCATGAATGGCCGTGCCGTCGCCGGAGCGGTCAACTGGACCACGCTCCCGAGCAGCAGCGTCCGGGTGCTCCTTGTTCGGCAACCGGAATATTTTGACCGACGTCAGTTGTACCAGGAACATGGTCACGGATACGTTGACAACTGCGAACGGTTTTCGTTCTTCAGTCGCGGTGTTCTTGAAATCTGCCGGCAGATGATCCTGCGACCGGACATCATTCACAGTAATGACTGGCAGACAGGGCTGGTTAATGGCCTGCTGCAGACACAGTATAATGGACGCCCGGGATTCGAGCGAACAGCGAGCGTCATCACGCTCCACAACATGGCCTATCAGGGTCGATTCTGGCACTTCGACATGCCACTCACCGGTATGGACTGGAAGCATTTCAATCACAATCAAATGGAGGCCTGGGGCGATCTGAATCTGTTAAAGACCGGAATCGCCTTCGCTGACCAGATCACAACTGTGAGTCCCACGTATGCCACGGAAATCTGTACACCGGACGGCGGTTATGGTCTGGAAGGACTGCTCATGCATCGCCGCGAAGATCTGGTGGGGATTCTGAACGGGATTGATGACGATGTCTGGAATCCGGATTCGGATCAGCATCTTCCGGCCCGATACTCTGTGGCAACGGTGACTGACGGGAAGTCCCAGTGCAAAGGTCACCTGCAGCGACGCATGCAACTGCATGAACGCGCCGACGTACCGATCCTCGGAATGGTTTCGCGGATGGTCGACCAAAAAGGTTTCGATCTCGTCACGGGAGCCGCCGAACGCATTCTGTCGCTGGATCTGCAGCTCGTATTTCTGGGAACAGGTGATTCAAACTACGAAGACCAGTTGCGTCAGCTGGCCGCGCGCTACCCAGGAAAGGTTGCGGCGGAAATCGGGTTTGACGAATCACTGGCGCATCAGATCGAAGCCGGAGCGGATATCTTTCTGATGCCCAGTCGATTTGAACCCTGCGGTCTCAATCAGATGTACAGCCTGCGATACGGCACCGTGCCCATTGTACGCAAGGTTGGCGGGTTGGCCGATTCAGTGGTAAATTTTGAGTCCGTTTCCGAATCGCTTGACACGGCCACCGGTTTCGTATTTGTGGACTATTCAAGAGATCTCCTCGCCGAAACCGTCGAGAAGGCTGTCGCGTTGTATCGGCAGCCGGAAATCTGGACGCGCCTTGTCCGCAACGGAATGTCACGCGACTGGTCATGGTCGCGCAGTGCTCTCGAATATGTCGCCGTGTATCGCAAAGCGCTGGAACGGCGAAAGCGGCGATCACCGTAGCCGACGTCGCTGTCCTGCATCACGCGTACCTCGATCCA
>JAGQQS010000442.1:2926-7973 GCA_020426105.1 Planctomycetaceae bacterium | reverse complement strand
TAGTGGACGAGGCGACGAGTCCTGGTCAGCCCTGCCACTGCAGGGACTCGTGGCCTCGTCCACTACGATTCATCGCCTCAGAAAAAGGGTCAGGAACCAATAGTGCGGAGTACCCTTCGGGCCATCTGGCTATTGGTTCCTGACCTGTTTTCCGGGGCTCGACGGGATTGAATGGCAGCCATCAAGGCGCAAAAGACCGGGGGTCTAATGACTGGAAGGCCATGGTTCGACCGATTTCACCCGGGCATGGACAAATTACCGGGCCAGATACAACCGCTGGATGTCTTCCAGTGTGACGGTGATAGAGCGAATAAATCCAGTGTGACTGCGTTCATAAGCGATGTGAGTCGCCAACTGCGGCTGTTCGTGAATTGATTTCGCCACCCAGCGACGATCTTCATCAGACAGCGTTCCCACCGAAGGGTCCCAGCTTGTCCTGGTTTCCATCACGAGTGCATCAATTCGAGGATCGTATTTGTTCATAAACGTCAGCCCTCGGCTTATTCTTTGCCCGCAAGCGCCAGCATTTTGCGAGCTTTCTCAAGCCGTCGCGATGCTGCTGCGTATTCTTCATCCGTCTTCGCTCGCTCTGCATTTGCTTCGCGGAGCTTCGTGGCGGCGACCTTACGGCTAAGTTCTGAAACAGGCGTGGCAGCGTTCGTCAGAATACTGACGACTGAACCCTTCACCTGCACAAATCCGCCGTCGATAAAGTAAGACTCTGTTGCACCACCAGCATCTGCGAGTTTGAGTTCGCCAATCCCCAGTCGGCCCACCAGCGGTGCGCGGCCAGGATAAAACCCGGCAGAACCGTCGTACAAAGGCACGCGAATCGATGCAACCGGCTTGTCGAACAATGTTCGCTCGGGTGTCACTAAGACGAGACTAAGTTCAGCCATGGTGGTGTCTCTGAAAATTCATTCTTGAGCCGGATGCCGTTGCGAGCTGTTAATTTTGTGATCGAACACGAGTTCAAGTTCAAGGCTTAACGACGAGTTGCAGGCGTCCGCTTCTGGTTTCGCCTGCGCCTTCGGCTCGCCGTTAAACGATTTGATCAACAGACGTTTGACGCCGCAACGCACAGACTTCGATCAGGCCTCGGCCTGCATCTTCTTGAACTGTTCTTCTGCTTCTTCGATCGCACCGACGTACATGAACGCTGCTTCGGAAAGGTGATCCCACTTACCATCGCAGATTTCTTCAAAGCTTCGAATCGTATCCGCCAGCGGAGTGATCTTTCCCGCTTTGCCGGTGAAGACTTCAGCCACAAGGAACGGCTGCGACAGAAAACGCTCGATGCGGCGAGCCCGATGCACGACCATTTTGTCGTCTTCGCTCAATTCATCGACCCCCAGAATAGCGATGATGTCCTGAAGTTCGCGGTATCGCTGCAGAGTCTGCTGGACTCGGCGTGCCACATTGTAATGCCGCTGGCCGACATACTGGGGGTCCAGAATGCGGCTGGACGATGCAAGCGGGTCGATTGCCGGGTAAATACCCTTCTCAGAAATACGACGCTCCAGATAAATGAACGCGTCAAGATGGGCGAAAGCTGTTGCAGGTGCCGGGTCAGTCGGGTCGTCAGCCGGAACGTAAACGGCCTGCACCGACGTGATCGCTCCATTCTTTGTTGAAGTGATTCGCTCCTGAAGTTCACCGAGTTCCGTTCCCAGCGTTGGCTGATAACCTACCGCTGATGGCATGCGTCCGAGAAGAGCGGACGTCTCAGAGCCCGCCTGAGAGAAGCGGAAAATATTATCCACGAACAACAGGGTGTCCGATCCGGTTGCGTCGCGGAACCATTCAGCCATGGTCAAGGCCGACAACGCAACGCGAAGACGGGCACCTGGTGGTTCGTTCATCTGACCGAACACCATCGTCGTCTGCTCGATCACGGAGCGATCGGTCGTACCGATCTTGGTCTCCTGCATTTCGAGCCACAGGTCGTTCCCTTCGCGAGTTCGTTCACCGACTCCGGCGAACACGGAGAACCCCCCGTGAGCACTCGCAATACGTGCGATCAGTTCGGTCAGAATCACGGTCTTGCCGAGTCCGGCACCACCGAACAACCCGGCTTTTCCTCCGCGCACGAACGGCGTCAGCAGGTCAACCACCTTGATACCAGTTTCAAACACTTCCGTCTTGGCGCTAAGATTCTCCATGGCCGGCGGGTGACGGTGAATCGGCCAGCGTTCCTCATAGGCCACTTCGCCTCGTCCGTCGATTGCATCCCCGAGTACGTTGAACACTCGTCCGAGTGTTCCTTTTCCGACGGGTACCGACAACGGCTTGCCTGTATCAACAACCTCCATACCGCGACGCATGCCGTCGGTGCTGCCGAGTGCGACGCAGCGAACGCGACCGCCGCCAAGGTGCTGCTGCACTTCGCCGGTCACCTTCACCTTGTTGCCTTTGACGTCCGCTTCGATCAGAAGGGCATTGTAAATGTCGGGCAGATGGTCTTCCGGAAACTGGGCGTCGAACGTCGAGCCGATTACCTGAGAAACTTTACCTGATGTCATTGTTCCGCTCATGGGTCATTTGCCCCGTGACTGCTGTGTCAAAACTGATATGTCAAAAATTGAAATGATTAACCCAGTGCCGCCGCACCGCCGATGATTTCTGCAAGTTCCGATGTGATCCCGGCCTGACGAGCACGGTTGTACTGCTGCTTCAGGCTGCCTGCCATTTCATCAGCATTCTCCGTCGCACCCTTCATTGCCACCATACGTGCAATCTGTTCACTGACCGCAGCGTCCAGAAAACATTTGAAGAGTTTAGCGCGAAACGCCGCAGGGACGATTTCCGCCAGAATTTCCTGCGCCGACGGCAGGAACTCATAGTCCACGCCCGCCTCAGATTTCGTCTCCGCCCCGCCACCCAGGCTGGCAATCGGCAGGAGTGACTCCACGACCGCAAACTGTTTGGAAGACGTCACAAACTGCGTGTATGCCACATCGACGCGGTCAATCCGACCCGCGATGAAATCATCCACATACCGCGCGCCCAATTCATCCACAGCCGCGAATGACGGCTGATCTTCAAACGTTGTATACTGTTTCTGGATCGGCACTTTCTGATAGTTCAGGAACTTAATTCCACGTTTGCCGGAAACTTCCAGCTGAAACTCAATTCCTTTTTCCTTCAGCCCGCGAATATGCGCCAGTGCCTGTCTGAGAACACTCGCATTATAACCACCGCACAAACCGCGATTTGCGGTGAGCACCAGCAGTACGCTGCGTTTTTCTTCAGCTCGGCGTTCAAGCAGCGGGTGTGAAAATTTCAAATTGGCCCGGCCGAGGTCGCCAACGATTTCTGAAATCTTCCGAGTATATTCAGCCGCTTCTGTGGCGCGATCCATAGCCTTCTTGAAGCGACTGGTCGCAATCAGCTCCATCGTGCGCGTGATCTTGCGGATATTGCGCACCGCTTTAAGCCGTTTGACGAGTAAGCGTCTGTTTGCCATGAATCAGTCACACCTGATAAAGCGAGCGGCAGGGCATCACCCCTCCCCGTCTCGCGAACACTGCGGTACTCGGAGGGCTGACGCCCTGCCGCTCGCCATTTTCAGATCAGTTCTTTGACGCCAGTCGCGCCACAAACGCGTCCAGAGCCTTCTTCAACATGCCTTCGATTTCTTCTGTGAGTGCCGCTTCTGCAACCAGTTTATCGCGCATATCCGCGTGCTCCGTGCGGATGAACTCATGCAGCTGACGCTCCGTTTCCTGCACCTTGTTGACAGGAACCTTGTCAAAATAGCCTTTTGCCCCGGCGTAGATAGCCACGACCTGATCAGCTACGTGCAGTGGACCGTACTGTGGCTGCTTAAGCAGTTCCACCATGCGGTAGCCTCTGTCAAGCTGCGATTGAGTCGCCTTGTCAAGTTCCGTGCCCAGCTGAGCGAATGCTTCAAGTTCGCGGAACGCAGCAAGGTCCAGTCGCAAACTTCCGGCGATTTTCTTCATCGCCTTGTTTTGAGCGTTACCACCCACACGGCTCACAGAGACACCCACGTTGATCGCGGGACGAATGCCCTTCCAGAACAGATCCGATTCCAGATAAATCTGACCGTCGGTGATCGAAATCACATTTGTCGGGATGTACGCGGAAACTTCGCCTTCGAGCGTTTCAATAATCGGCAAAGCCGTCATTGAACCACCACCCAGCTCTTTGTTGAGCTTTACTGCTCGTTCAAGCAATCGGCTGTGGCAATAGAACACGTCCCCAGGAAACGCTTCGCGACCGGGCGGACGACGCATCAGCAGGGAAAGCTGACGATAAGCCACGGCCTGCTTTGAAAGGTCATCATAGACGACCAGTGTGTGTTTGCCCTGATACATAAAGAATTCAGCCATCGCTGCACCAGCGTAAGGCGCAATGTACTGAATCGGCGCTGGATCCGCACTGCTCGCGGCAACCACGATCGTGTAGTCGAGAGCACCATTTTGACGGAGAACTTCAACCACACCGGCGACCGACGATGCTCGCTGACCGCAGGCGACGTAAACGCAGATAACGCCCGTATCCTTCTGGTTGAGAATCGTATCGATCGCAATCGCCGTCTTGCCGGTCTTGCGATCGCCAATGATTAACTCACGCTGACCACGACCAATCGGGGTCATCGCGTCGATCGCTTTAATCCCGGTCTGCAGTGGTTCCTTCACCGGCTGACGTTCGGCCACACCAGCCGCCTGCCACTCAACAGGCCGCGAGTCCGGCGTCAACACCGGTCCCTTGCCATCCAGAGGATTACCGAGCGGGTCCACAACGCGGCCTAACAGCGCGTCCCCGACAGGCACGGACAACAGCTTGCCGGTGGAACGAATTTCGTCGCCTTCCTTGATCTTCAGGTAGTCCCCGAGAATCACAACGCCGACGCTGTTCTCCTCCAGGTTAAACGCAAGGCCGCGTGTGCCGTTCGAGAATTCCAGCATCTCGCCCGACATCGCCGTGGAAAGCCCGGTGCAACGGGCAATCCCGTCACCGACTTCAATCACGCGACCAACTTCTGCGGTCTGAATTTGACCGCGAAAGTCTTCAATCTCCT
>JAGQQS010000442.1:485-2918 GCA_020426105.1 Planctomycetaceae bacterium | reverse complement strand
TCTCGTCCGCTTTGAATTTCATTGAATGCTTTCTCCACCAGACGACCCTTTAGCTGCTTGAGCCGGGATCGCAGGGATGAATCATAAACCGTATCACCAACCTGCAGGATCATGCCACCGATCAACGACGCATCGACGGTTTCCTGCAGCAGGGCCTCAAACCCCAACTTACTTTTCAAATCATTACAGATCTGCGCTTTTGCCTGATCTGACAGCGGCCTGGCACTTCGCACCCGAACCCGCCGCTTGCCAGCGGCCTCTTCCTGAAGTCGCCCCAGAACACTTTGAATCATCGGCAGCATCGTAATCCGACCATGCCGAATCAACACACGCAGAAAATTCGCAAAAAATTCCGACGATTTGGGAGCGATCACTCGATCCACGATGCCCAGCTTGTCATCACGCCCCACGGAGTCTGACATCAACAGGTTTTCGAACTCGGGATAACTGCCGAGAATATCATCGACCAGCGAGTTCAGCTCTTCTTCAGGGGCACTGACGCCATTCTGAGCAGCAGACGACATATAAGACCGAGCATACATCGTTGCGACCGCCAATGTCCCCGGATCTTCCAGGGCACTGTCGGAACGCTGCTTTGTACTCGGATCTGACATGACAATTTCCACGGCTTTAATGACCAAACTTCAGATTTCAAATCAGCAATATAAAATCTGTGAATCGGCGGCGCAACCGACCTTTAGCGACCAATCCCGGCCAGTGCATCACCGACCAGACGATCCTGATCATCCTGCTGCAACGCCCGACCAAGCACATGCTCCGTTGCCAGCACGACCTGCGAATTCATCTGAGTGAACACTTCCGCCAGCGCTGTATCCTTCGCCTGCCGAATGTCATCCTTCGCTCGCTCCTTGACGGCTTCGACTTCACGCTGTGCATTGATCAGAAGATCCTGACTGGTTCGCTCGGCGTCACGTCGAGCTTCCGCAACCATGGCCTGCACTGTTTGCTCAGCCGCCTTCAGTTTCTGCTCATACTCAGCGAGCATCGCTTGAGATTTCCTGCGACTCTCTTCAGCGTCACTAATTGCTTTCTGAATTCCCGCTTCCCGGTTGTCCAGCCCCTGAATCATCGGACCCCAGGCAAACTTTCCGAGCACAAAAACGAACAGCAGGAACGTCACCAATGAAAAGAAAGCCAGGTCTGACTTCCATTTCAACGGGACTCCGGTGTCGTGCCCGCCCTCATGACCCTCAGCGCCATGTCCGGCGTCAGCATGAGCCGTATCGGACAATGCCGCTTCACTGGCATGCGGATCTGCTGTATCCGAAACAGCCTCAGCCGCATGCTCCGGCGTCTTCTTCTCAGAAGACTCATCCGCGAGCAGACGTACGGAACCTCCGAAGAGGATCAGACCGCCAATCATAACAAGGCGGAACAGATTCTTTGCAGACGTGCAGCACATGGAAATCGCCGACCGAAACAGAGATAACAGGAAAACCAACCACAACCGCCGAACGAGATCAATCAGCCACCAATCATACAGACGATCAAGGCAAAGAATGTCGCCCCTTCGATCAACGCCGCAGCAACGATCATCGCACCGCGGATGTCACCAGCAACCTCTGGCTGACGAGCCATGCTCTCAACCGCGGCAGATCCGATCTTACCGATACCAAAAGCCGCACCAAGCATGACAATGCCGGCACCAGCGGCACCGCTGAAGCTGATCAGGGCTTTCGCTGGTTCTCCGTCCTGAGCCATCGCAGGGACGCTCATGGCAACGAAGGCTGCTACAACCAACAGGGACATTTTAACGTACTGAGCCACAACAATACTCCTCTTTCAAGCAAGACTCACCAAAGTGACGCCGCCTGTCTCGGGCGACCGGCGAAACCAGTTTCAAAATAACTCAAACAAACCACCTGGCTGAATCCGGAAAAGACCAGCCTCAACCTATCCAGCCTCAGTGCTTATGCACGGCTCCTGCGATAAAAATTGTCGCAAGAAAAGCGAATACGTAAGCCTGCAGAAACGCAACAAACAATTCCAGACAGCCAATGAACACCTGTCCAACAATACTTCCAGGCAAAACCATGCCGTAAATCAGATTACTGACACCCGGGCGAGCTGCAACCGCGATGAAGCCCAGAATCACACCCAGAACGGTATGACCACCCATGATGTTAGCGAACAATCGAACAGCGAGGACGCCATGCTTGATGAAAAAACCGAGAAGCTCAATCACAAACATCATGCCACCGAGCAACTTGCCGCCAGCGCCGGGGACCCCGGTTTCCGGAATCAAATTACCAAAGAAGCCCTGAACACCCATCGCTTTCGTGCCAAACACAAATGTGGCACACAGGGCCGTAAAGGCGAGAGCACCCGTAACATTGATCTCACCGGTCGCTGAACCCATAAACGGGATCGCCCCCAGCAGATTGCAAATCAGAATATAAAAGAAGCAACTCC
>JAGQQS010000442.1:0-386 GCA_020426105.1 Planctomycetaceae bacterium | reverse complement strand
CGTTACCATGATGATCTTCGTGATGCCCGTGCGAGTGGTCACCGATCGTGGGCCGCACGACCTCATCGCGAATAAACAACGCGATGGCTTCCCAGAAATTCCAGAAGCGACCTTTGACAGGCTTACCAGAACGAATCTTCTGGCCGAGAATCGTGAAGATCAGGAAGACGGACACAGCAGCCACGAGCTGCAGCACCATGAACTTCGTAATCTGCCACTCGCCACCCAGAAATTCCGGCAACGGAATTTTCGGCAGATCAATGCGATTACCGAACGGCAACTCAAAGTAGCCATAGTCGCGAACGTGATGAAAATGATCTTCTGCACTCATTTCCTGTTTGTCCGCCAACCTTAGTGAATGACCTGAAGAATTCTTAAACAGCAGC
>JAGQQS010000441.1 GCA_020426105.1 Planctomycetaceae bacterium | reverse complement strand
ACGGCATCACTGATATTGGCTGCTACCGTGGCACCCCAATAGCTCAGTTGTTCAAACACCAGACTGTAGCCGGTGAAACCTGTCAACAATGTACACATCAGCAACGCCATGCCGATCATCCAGTTCAACTCGCGCGGCTTTCGATAGGCCCCTGTAAAATAGACGCGCATCTGATGCAGAATCATCGCCGCGATCATGAGCGTCGCCGCCCACTTGTGCATGCTCCGCAGAAACCAGCCGAAGGCGGCCTCTTCCGTGATATATCGAATCGACTCAAATGCCGATGAAGCGGACGGCTGGTAATATAAGGCCAGCAGAATTCCAGTCACGATCTGAACTACAAACAAATACGCGGGCGTTCCACCAAGGCAGAACCACCAGCGTTTCAGATGATTCGGTACTGGCTCATTTGTCAGCTCCGCGAGTTGCTCACCGGAAATTGGCACTCGCTCGTGAAACCACTCAGCGATCATTCCCATGTCAGGCGACTCCTGATGGATCGGAATTGGGGCCATTGCCGTCGCCGTCGGGATGACGGAGCTCAGACGGCTTCAAGGGACTCACCACAAGCGATTCCATGGGAACCTCCAGAAACAGCAGTCCGTTCTCCACCTTGAGCGGGAACCTGACCAGTGACTGATTCGCGGCCTGCGGTGGTCCGGAAACTGGCTTTCCGTCCCGATCGAAAGCACCATTATGGCACGGACAAAAGAAGCGATCGTTTTGCGACTCCCAGTGAACCCGGCAACCAAGATGTGGACAGACACTGGACAGAGCGAGGAAATTCTCTTCCGTTGTCCCGGCTCCCTGCCGCGCAACAACCACCTTGGCACCCGTTGGAGACGTAAAGTCCAGGGCTTCTCCCTCAGCCAGATGATCGACGGTACAGACAAACAGCCAGCCTTTGGATTTGTTTGCGGCAGGGTACACAAATTCGCCAAGCATGCAGGCGAACGTCCCATAGGCTCCGCACAAGCCAGCAGTCATCGCGACTCCACTTGCCGTTGTCAGAAACCTGCGACGTGGATGTTCGTCATTTGACGAAGAAGCCGCAGCGATCGATCCCTGAGTCGATTCACCGTGTACTTTGTGGTCAGACTTGCTGTTCGACAACGACTGGAACTCCCGTCCGAAAACTCAAAGTGTGCAGAAAACTCAATCTGGATTCTCAAAGCACATTCTGGTCCATCGGCTGGTTATTCTTTTTTCTTAAAACCGCGAGCCGCAGTCTTTGTTCTCGATTTTGTTTTGGCCGAGGAAGTTGCACCGACTCCCAGCGAGAATAATTTTTTTTCTTCGCACAGTGGCGTCACGCTGCCGGGCTGGGACTGCATTTCTGCCAGAGTGGTTTCCTGGAAAATCTTTTCGGTCGCTGCAATTGCGGCATCAAGCCGACGATGCAGTGGGCAGAGATTCGTGCCGTGCGACTGAATCCTAAGCGGACATTGAGTGATCCGCTTGATGGGCTCAACCACGTTGAACACATCAAGGATCGTCAGTTCGCTCGGGCTTCTGGTGCGCAGGAGACCACCGTGCAGACCGCGTTGCGACGTCACCAGACTTCCTCGTACGAGTCCCTGCATGAGCTTCGAGAGATATAGCAGTGGCACTTGAGTGATCCAGGCCAGTTTCTTTGCCGTACAAGGCTGGCCTTCGTGTTGCGCGATCGTCACGATGGCTCGCAGAGCGTATTCGACAGTTTGTGAAATCATGATCAAGCGTCCCCGAACTTCCGATTCTGGAGCACGACGTTCTACCTCATCTGGATATTGAGATCTTTGTGTCCGGCATTGCAATTGAATCCGCCGAATCGTGGTAATTAGGGAGAGGCGACTCGATAAGACGCCATGTTGCTGACGCGCAACTTTCAAAATCATGGGCTGAAGCTGCTGGATCAATCTGAAACGCGCGCTGCGGCGGCGCATATGTGCGTTTGCGGGCATGGGATGTGTGCGAAATTGAGTCGTCACTCGATGACACATCACCCGTCAACTCCCAATCAAGAGATTTCAGGACCAACGTGTCTTCTTTTCGTAGGAGTTACTGCTGGTGCTCTTGATAAAGAGGATATGTTTATCCGATATTCCCGTTACGTTGGTTTGGAGGCATACAAATTGCCATATCGTATTGGTAACTAACACTCACTATCGCGAGATAATGACATGAAGTTTGCCGTCGAACACAGTGACATACACAGTCGCCAATCTTGGGATGAATCCGTCTTGGAATGTGTGTCCTCGCGGCGTCTGACTGCAGCTTTATGTGCGTTGCAGGTCGTCGCTGTGCTCTTCATTGTTTTCGCTTCGGCAAGAGCGTTTTCCCAGGACACACCGGATTATTACCGCCAGAATTGCATGAACTGCCACACTGTTGGAGGTGGTCGTTTGACGGGGCCGGACCTGAAAGATGTCGGGAAGCGGCGTGAGGCCGAATGGCTGATTAACTTTATGCAAAATCCGAAGGCTGTGGTCGATAGCGGCGATGGCTATGCGGTGAAGATGGTTGAAGAGTCTCGCGGTGTTGTGATGCCGATTGCTCCAGGAATGACACGCTATCGTGCGGAGCAGATTCTCAAAATGCTTGAGGCGGAATCGGCGCTCGAAAAATCGCAGTTTGAAGGTGTCAAGATTTCCAGCAAGCCGTTCACGGAACAGGATCGGCACGCTGGGTATGAGTATTTTGTGGGAAAAAGGACTCTGAAAAACGGCGGGGCGGCGTGTATTTCCTGTCATGGGATGCACGACATTTCTGCGTTGGGCGGCGGGCGGCTGGGGCCGGATCTGACTCGGGTTTATGAACGGCTCAAAGGGCGAAAAGCACTGAGCGCGTGGCTGATGGCCCCCGCAACGGAAACGATGCAGCCCATCTTTAAGAACCACCCGCTGGAAGCTGAAGAGATTCATGTTCTGGCGGCTTACTTCGAATCGAGCGCAGCGCACAGCGAGGCTGAACCGTCAGTCAATCGGATCGCATTTCTTCTGATCGGGCTGGCCGTCTCAGCGGTGGTTATCTTTGGATTCGACGTCATCTGGAAAGGACGACTTCACTCAGTGCGGCGCGCACTTGTAGAAGCCAGTTCGCAACGGAGCAAGCAATGAGTATTCTCGACGCACTCGCGTGGATCAAAGATGAAGTGACTCCCCAGGGACGGCAGTGGGAGGAGTTCTATCGCAATCGCTGGCAGCACGACAAAGTTGTTCGCAGCACGCACGGCGTGAACTGTACCGGTGGTTGCACTTGGAATATCTATGTCAAAGACGGCATCGTTACCTGGGAAATGCAGGGGCTGGATTATCCGTTGCTTGAGGCTGGTATTCCGCCGTATGAACCACGCGGCTGCCAGCGTGGAATCTCATACAGCTGGTATCTCTATAGTCCGCTGCGAGTGAAGTATCCTTATATTCGCGGTGCATTGCTGGATCTGTGGAAACAGGCGCGAGCCAATCATGCGGATCCGGTTGATGCATGGAAGAGTCTTGTTGAGAATCCAGAATCCCGGCAGCGCTGGCAGCGTGCACGTGGCAAGGGTGGGCTGCGGCGAACGGACTGGGCGACGGCGTTGGAAATCATTTCAGCCTCGATGGTGCAGACGATCAAGAAACATGGTCCGGATCGCATCGCGGGGTTTTCGCCGATTCCGGCGATGTCGATGATCAGCTATGCCGCCGGTGCGCGATTGATGCAGTTGATTGGCGGAATTTCGCTGTCATTTTATGACTGGTATTGTGACCTTCCGCCAGCCTCCCCTGAAACGTGGGGCGAACAAACAGATGTCGCTGAAAGCGCGGATTGGTATCACGCCAAGATGCTGGTGTCGATGGGGGCCAATATCGGCATGACGCGAACGCCCGACTGTCACTTCCTGGCAGAAGGTCGACACAACGGAACGAAGCTGTGGGTGTTTTCTCCTGACTTCAACATGGTGGCAAAGTATGCAGACGAATGGGTCGCAGTGAATGCGGGACAGGACGGTGCCTGGTGGATGGCTGTCAATCATGTCTTGCTGACCGAGTTTCATCATCAGAAGAAGACGAAATACTTCCAGGACTACGGTCGTAAATATACTGATTCGCCGTACCTCGTGGAAATCACCAGGGACGAAAACGGTAAGGCTCATGCCGGTCAGTTAGTTCGAGCTGGTCGCCTGGCGAAATATGCCGATGAGGAACACGGCGAGTGGAAGTTCCTGATGTGGGATGAGGAGTCAAAGGCTCCAAAGATGCCGATGGGCAGTTCCGGATTTCGCTGGGCGACAGAAAAAGGCAAATGGAATCTGTTGTTGCAGGACGGCTTGGACGGCAGTGAGATCAAGCCGCAGTTGACGTTCCTGGAAGACAGCGATGCCGTCGTTGATGTGGAATTGGATGACTTCGGTGCCGGCGTTTCCTTAAATCGCGGCGTGCCAGTGAAGACGCTGACGACAAAGGACGGCGAAGAGATTCAGGTCACGACGATTTATGATCTGCTGATGGCGCAGTACGGCGTGAATCGAGGACTTTCCGGGGCCTATCCTGCAGATTACAACGATGAATATGCCCCCTATACGCCAGCATGGAGTGAAAAGTACACGGGCATCGATCGAGAGGTCTTAATTCGATTTGCTCGCGAATGGGCCACAACGGCCGAACATACGCAGGGCAAATGCACGATTCTGATCGGCGCTGGCATCAATCACTGGTATCACGCCAACCTGATGTATCGCGCAGGGATTCATGCGCTGATGTTCTGTGGTTGCGTCGGTGTCAACGGCGGCGGACTGGCGCATTACGTGGGTCAGGAAAAGCTGGCTCCAGCGGAATCGTGGGCTTCCATCGCTCTGGCGAAGGATTGGTTTGGTCCGTCTCGATTGCAGAACGCTCCGAGCTGGCACTATGTGCATACGGATCAGTGGCGATACGAAAAATCTTTTACAGACTACCACACTGTTCCGCAGAACGCTGGGCCGGAATCGACGGCTCAAGGGCACACGATGGACATGCAGGTCCGCGCCGTGCGGCAGGGCTGGTTGCCGTTCTATCCTCAGTTTCCACAGAACCCGATTGAACTCGTCAAAGAAGCACGGGCGGCCGGGGCATCATCAACGGAGGAGATCATTGCGTGGGTCGTAGACCGACTGAAGAAGAAAGAGATGCAGTTCTCGGTCGAGGATCCGGACGCCGAGGAAAACTGGCCTCGTGTGTGGTTCATCTGGCGCGGAAATGCGTTAATGGCCAGTGCCAAGGGGCATGAGTATTTCCTGAGGCACTACCTTGGTACCCATGACAATGCGGTTGGCGAAGACATGGCGGAAGGGTCCGTCAAAGAAGTGGTCTGGCACGAACATGCACCGCAGGGAAAGATGGACCTGGTGGTCGATCTGAACTTCCGCATGGATACCTCGGCGTTGTATTCAGACATCATCCTGCCAGCGGCGACGTGGTACGAAAAGGCGGACCTGAACAGTACGGATATGCACAGCTTCATTCATCCGCTGTCACCCGCCGTCCCGCCGTGCTGGGAGTCGAAGAGTGACTGGGCCATCTTCAAAGAAATTGCACAGAAATTCTCGGAAGTTGCCGCGAAACATTATCCGGAGCCGGTTGAAGACATCGTTGCGACGCCGCTGGCCCATGATTCTGCCGCCGAGATTTCGCAGCCCGATATGAAGCAGTGGATTCGCGGCGAAGGGGAAGCGATCCCGGGTAAAACAATGCCGTCGTTCAAGATCGTGAAACGCGACTACAAGAACGTCTACAAACAGTTTGTGTCCTGGGGACCGCTGGTCCGACAAAATGGTTTGGGTGCACACGGAACCAGTTACGGCATTGAAAAGGAGTACGACGAATACCTGAAGACGCATCACACCGAGACTTGGGATGGAAAGACGTACCCGTCTCTGAAGGCGGATATTGATGTCTGCGATGTGATCCTGAATTTCGCGTCTGTTACCAACGGCGAACTCGCCTACCGATCTTATCAGGGAATGGAAGAAAAGACGGGCCTGAAGCTGGCGCATCTGGGCGAAAAGAATCGCGGCTTTCGTACGTCCTACAAAGATATTCAAAGCCAGCCTCGGCGGTTCATCAACAGTCCGATGTGGTCCGGACTCATTGAAAACGGACGGACGTATTCACCGTTCACCTACAACGTGGAAGCATTGGTTCCGTGGCGTACGCTGACGGGCCGTCAATCGTTCTATCTGGATCACCCGGTTTACATCGATTTCGGTGAGCACCTGCCCACGTATAAGCCGAAGCCTCTGCCGACGCAGTTCGCCGACCTGCAGTTCTCTGAAAAGGGGGCCGCCGTCGGTCCCGCAATCATGCTTAACTATCTCACGCCGCACGGGAAATGGCATATCCATTCCACCTATGGTGACAATCAACGGATGACGACGCTGTCCCGTGGGATCTATCCGTTGTGGATGAATGTGCAGGACGCGGAATCGCTGGGCATTCTTGACAACGACTGGGTGGAGATTTTTAACGATAACGGTGTGGTCGTGACGCGAGCAGTGGTCAGTTCACGTATCCCACCGGGAATCTGCATGCAGTATCACGCTCCGGAACGCACACACGGAATTCCGTTGTCACCGCTCCGCAACAACCGGCGCGCCGGCGGACATAACAGTCTCACGCGCACCCGACTGAAACCCAACTTCATGATCGGTGGATACGGACAGTTTTCCTATCACTTCAACTATTGGGGGCCGGTTGGCTGCAATCGGGATACGCA
>JAGQQS010000440.1 GCA_020426105.1 Planctomycetaceae bacterium | reverse complement strand
GACTCGTCGCCTCGTCCACTACGCCTGGTATGCGTAGAATCATAGCCGTCGCTCACCTAATCACACGCCGCCGGATTATTCGTCGTTGAGCCAGCTCATGATAAAATCATCCTCGCTGGACCCGCGGCGGGTTTGCTTGGTACGCGTCGATGATGCACGGGAGGCCTCAGGCACCTTGATGTGGCGACGTTCAACTTCCAGCCCGGCTTTCTCCATCAGGCTGCGGGCGAACGGATTCTCTTCTTCCGGCGCCGGACTGTCACCAGTCACTTCGTACTGGATGGTGAATGCGTGCTTCGCAATTGAGACCACATCCCCAGGCGTGATGCATTTTGACGTACACCGTTCACCGTTGACCTTAATCCCGTTGCTGCTGCCCAGATCACGGATATACCAATAGCCGCCACGCAGCTCCAGTTCGCAGTGATGCGAGGAGACGTTCTGGAAGTCCAGCTTAATGTCGCAGGATGAGCGCCGCCCAACCAGAAGCTTTGGTGCGATTAGAGGAATTGCGTCCCCGCCGCCACACGGTATTAACTGCCCGAGCATTGTGAAACGAGACTCCATAGTGCTTCAAATGCAGCCCCTTACCGACGGATCGAAAGGGACGTTGTGATAGATGTGTCCAAACCGCACATACAGTTTGCACATATCATACCGAACCAAATGCTGAATTTTCCTCCACAGGCGGCGTGGTAATTTAGTCGCCCGCGGGTTCGCCTTCTGGGTTCACAACGCCTTTGCGTCAGGAAAACGCGAACATTTCCTGTCGCCAATGCCCTACGAGCCGATGAGGTAAATTCAGGGGGCTAAATCGATCGCCTGCTGAGAATTCAGAAGATCAGGAAGCTGCGGTGGCCAGCCTCTGCGATAATGCAAAAAAACTGGTTCTTCCCGCTGTTTTCCACCACTTCCGGGCAGCGACGTGAAAGCTACTCCACACCCAGTTGTCCGTCAAACCCATTGGGCTCCGATGGACTTTGAAACCAGCGAAGCTCGACATCAGGCTCCTGGAGTCGTCAGGATCGGCGCGACCACCCCCTGCGGCAACTTTGAACAGCCTGTTTCAAATTGCTGCAATAATGGAGAACCCACCATTGCTCGGCTGGCGAGCGGATTGCTGTTTAATGTGCCTCTTTTTCAGTCAATTTTGCTTTGGTCAAACCGACATTTCAGAGGAATTTGACTATTGATCCGGGATTCTCGCCGTTTCATCAGAAACTCGAACCGGGATATCGCGATTTCTCCGGTCAGGCGCGGCAGGCAGTTGCTGCCGCTTGTTCTGCGTTGCGACGGAATTCGGAAGCTCAGCACAGGCTGCTTCCGATACCTCAACACGCACGAAGCACTCTGCAGGCGTCGCTGATCTGAGCAGTCTGCAAAGTTGTCCATGGAGATACACCGCTGAATTCCTGGTAAAGGTCGATTCTGAATGTGTCAGCTCGCTGCACCCTCGCGTATTCCGGAAAACCCGGCAGACGTGAGATCACTCGAACAACTTCGGGTATTTGTCCATGTTGCTCTGTGTCGCAAAGAAAACCTGCTTGAGCATCATTTTCCGATGTCGGAACTTGAACTGCGTCAGAACGGTACACGCTGTGGTTACCAGTTCGTCCTGCATGGACCACGTTCTGTTAAACTGGCTGCCGTGTGGTCGTCAGCGTCGAACGAAGTCCTGCTTTACGACGCGACAGGTAACCGCTACGGACGGATTCGGCTGCCCCATAAGGTCGCGTGAGCTGTCCCGCTGACGAACTGCTGATTCATTCCCGGACGATCGGCGACCTTATCTGCGGTCGCGCTTCTGTTCAGGTTTTTTGATGAATTCGGCATGGTCCGGATGGGTCAATCCATCATTCAGGGTCGCTGTCACCGTCGCGCCGGATCAGATACTCCCGAACTCCATGGCGTTCATACGTTCGCAGTTTCGGGCCGCGGTCAGGTGCCACGCTGGAGACCGAGACTTCAGCAACGAACTCAACCGGGCCCGTCAGATAGTCGTCATCGCTGATCGGCGACTGTCCTCCGCACGCCGGGGCGATAAACAGAACGACGTCTGGCTGCGGTTCATTATCCTGATCCAGCCGATTGGTGGCAATACTTTCTATTGCATCGGATCAAGGATCACCTTCATCGCTCCCGGCTCACCGGCATAAAGTCGACTGAACCAGTCGGGGCCTTGTTCCAGTGCGGCGATCGCCGTGATTAATGGCTCAACGCGAATCGCACCGCGAGTCAGCAGATCGATACAGGCCGGAATTTCGCCCCGCGACGCACAACTCCCGTGGACCGTGAGTTCCTTCGTGACGATGGCCTGCAACGGCATTTCCACCTTAGGGGAGAGATTGCCGACAAGAGTGATCGTGCCACCTTTGCGGGCGCAGGCAATCGCCGTGTTGACTGTGGCCGCGACACCCACCACTTCCAGCACGACATCAGCTCCACGACCTCCGGTGAGTTTCCGAACTTCAGCCGGTACATCGACGGCATCCGCCCTGAGTCCGATATCCGCGCCCAGCTCTTTCGCTTTCGTCAGCCGATTTTCTTCCAGGTCAACAGCGATAATCTGGCCGCAGCCTGCGAGTCGCATGGCCTGAATCACGAGCAACCCGATCATGCCACTCCCGACAATGACAGCGGTGTCACCCAACGTGACCGGAGTGCGGTTGGCCGCATGGACCGCAATCGACACGGCTTCGATCATCGCGGCATGCGCATACGGCAGAGCTTCCGGAATGCGGTAGCAAATATGCTGGGGCACTGCGACAAATTCGGCAAATGCCCCATGCCGACGGTATTCGCCGCACGACACACCCAGCACCATGCGATTATCGCACAGGTTAATGTCGCCACGGCGACAAAAGAAACAATGCCCGCACGACACCGTCGAATCAAATGTGACTCGATCGCCAATCCGGAATGACGTGACGTCGCTCCCCACGTCGACGATCACGCCTGCTGCTTCATGCCCCATCACCAGCGGCGGTACGCGACGACCTGTGCTGCCGTCGTAACCATGAATATCGCTGCCACAGATCCCACAGGCGCGGACCTGTACAAGCACATCCGTTCCCGAAACCTCCGGGACAGGAAAATCCGTCACCGCTAATGTTTTGTACTCAGTCAGCAACATGGCCTTCATGGGGTATTACCTTCGGGATCGCAAGTCCTGACTGCGCAAGGGAAGCCTCGTCGAAAATTTGATGAGGCCCCGCAGTGGACGAACGGGCCGCATTATTCAGTCAATTGGACCCCAAATCAACCATGGCCATCGCTGGAGCTGACTGTCGTCGCTGACACTTCATTTCGACGTCTGCCCCACACGAACCAGACACCTGCCGTAGTGGACGAGGCAACGAGTCCCAAAACTCCTGCCGTAGGAGATCGTGCAGCTTTTAAATTGATAGTTCATAAGGCGTTGTGTAATAATTTGGCGGTAGGGTGGGACAAGCGGCAGCTAAGCCGCGCCGGCCCACCATGGGCAGAGCTT
>JAGQQS010000439.1 GCA_020426105.1 Planctomycetaceae bacterium | reverse complement strand
CCGGTCACTCCCGCCGGTGGAGCCCAGTTTCGGTACTGAGCCTGCTGCAACCAGTTCCACAGGCGTGTCTCATACGGTGCCTTCGTGGAACTCTCCGCATTCTGTCTTGTGCCACTTTGTCCAGCCCTGGGCCGTTCCGGCTCCGCTGCGGGTTGCTGTCCGGAAGAGGCTCGGCTTCGAGTTCCACTCTGCCCGAATACTGAGTTTGGGAAACCCAGGGCAAGCCCCAGAGTGAGAATCAGCCCCACACCGCCAAGTCCGGCGATTAATTTTCGTCGCATCGAAGTCCTCATCATTCTCATGTGAACAAATGCCAAACAGCTCTGACGGTCAGCAGCTCGCTTGAACATGATCACATGATTGCTGGGATGCTCTCAGAGTTCTGTGTGCAGGCTCACAGACAGAAATCTTTCATCGCATATTCTTCTCGCATCACATTCATGGTGATTATTGAATCATGATCTCATTTCATTGAAGGAAGCATGATGAACCGCACCTCTCTCGAAGTCGCAGAGTCCGTTGACGCATTGCAGTCCGAAAATCTTCGGGAGTCAGATCGGGCCGTCGGTGGGATGACTTCTCGCCGAGTTCTTATGCTCGCGTGGTGCGGTATTGTCCTTGTTGCCGTCGTTGCAGTTCTGTGGAGTCGTCCAGACTCAATGTCAGGCTCCCGCTCTGGCACTTCTTCGAATGCTGTTACGATCGGCGGCGCCGACGAATTCAATTTGTCGCAATCCACAATACCTCGTGAGCAGTTCCACCGAGGAGGACCGGCAAAGGACGGTATCCCTGCAATATCGACCCCTCAGCTTATCTCAGCAGCCGACGCCACCTTTCTGAAGCCGGAAGATCGCGTGATTGGCGTTGTTTTGAAGGACCTTGCACGCGCATACCCAATTCGAATTCTGAATTATCACGAGATCGTTAATGATCGCATTGATACTACTCCCATTGCCGTCACTTACTGTCCGCTGTGTGATTCGGCCTGTGTCTTTGATCGAAGGACTCCACTGGGCGAACGCGAATTCGGAGTTTCCGGTTTGCTCTACAACAGCAATGTGCTGATGTATGACCGCAGGAGTAAGCCGGAAAGTCTCTGGTCGCAGGTCAGGGCAACTGGTGTCACCGGGCCAGGAATGGAGAAGCCGCTGAAAACACTGCCCGTCGAATTGACCACATGGACGGACTGGAAAGAGCGTTATCCAGCGTCGGAGGTCCTTTCACTGGATACTGGCCATCGGCGAGATTATTCCTCATCGCCTTACAGCAGCTACTTCACCACGCCTCAACTGATGTTCCCAGTAAATCATGAAGACAATCGACTGCCGAGAAAGACTCGCGTACTCGGTATCTGGAGTGACAAATCTCAGATGGCAGTGCCTGAGACGCTCTTCACAGGAAAAGGCGAGGACACGGAATTCGAATCCACTCTGGATGGCTTGAAGTTTACGGTTCGTTATTCTTCGGAGTCGAAGTCACTTCGAGTTGTCACTGCGGACTCTGGGTTGAACTGGATGTATTCGCTCTGGTTCGCATGGGCGGCTCTTCATCCTCAGACCGACATTCAAACCTTGCCATAGTTGTTTTCACACATCTCAGTCGTGATGACATCCGCCTGCCCAATGGACAAATCAGAACAAATGGCGGTCGTCGCCGAAAATCGTGAAGCCGATGCGGGCGATTCAGCTCCCGTTGTGCCGACGCATGTCGCCGATCAACGAGTCATTGTCATGGCTCGTTGTCCCGAAGCTGGCAAGGCCAAGACCCGCCTGATTCCTGCTCTGGGACCGGACGGTGCCGCCAACCTGCATTCGTGTCTCGTCCAGCACACACTGCGTACGGTCCGTACATTTGCTGAACAAACTGGCTGCGGGATTGATGTGCAGTTCGCCGGAGGAAGCACCGAAGAAATGCGACGGCTGTTCGGCGAAGATCTGCTCTTCACGCCTCAGCAAGGCGCATCACTGGGTGATCGTATGAATTCTGCGGTGGAGAAGGCATTCGCGGAAGGCTGTCGTCGTGTGGTTGTGATCGGAACCGACTGTCCTCAGTTGCAGCCCAGCCATTTGCAGAAGGCTTTCTCGTCGCTTTCTGAAACTGATGTGACGATCGGTCCGGCCATTGATGGCGGATACTACTTGCTTGGAATGCGAGCCCACTTTCCGCAGGTGTTCGATGACATTCGCTGGGGAAGTGAATCGGTTCTTCAGGAAACACTTCACAAAGTGAAGCGGATTCAAAAATCGGTCACGTTGCTGGCCATGCTGTCGGACGTGGATTTTCCCGAGGACTTGGTGATCTGTCGTCAGTATCCTGAAACCTTTGCGTCGGCTCTTCCACCACAGCAAATGGGGCTATTGTCGATCATCATTCCGACACTGAACGAAGAAGACGGATTGGCAGGATTGCTCAGTAGTGTGCTGAAGGAGCCTCAGACGGAAGTGATCGTCGTCGACGGAGGAAGCTCCGACGCGACCTGTCAGATCGCTGAACAAGCGGGAGCGAAAGTGATTTGCTGCGGCAAAGGGCGAGGACGCCAGATGAATGCCGGAGCTGCACTGGCAAGCGGGGAAGTGCTGCTCTTCCTTCATGCGGATTCTCGACTGCCGCCCGACTTTGCTCAGACGATCTGGAAGTGCATGGAATCAGGTTGCGCTGCTGGAGCCTTCCGGCTGCGTATTGACGATCCTCGCTGGGCGTATCGCTTCGTCGAGTTCGGAGCGAACCTCCGATCACGCTGGCTTCAGTTACCGTATGGTGATCAAGCCATGTTTGTCAGGTCTGAGGCGTTCTATGCGATGAGCGGTTTTCAGAACTGGCCATTGCTGGAAGACTTCGACTTTGCACAACGACTGCGCCGCCGCGGGAAAATCATGATCGCTCCATCGTCCGCCACCGTCTCCGCCCGCCGCTGGCAGCGAATCGGAATACTCAAGGCAACGCTGCTCAATCAGCTCATCATCATCGCCTACAGACTTGGTGTATCACCAGCGAGGCTTGCCTCGCTCTACAGTCGCACGAAATGATTGCCCCGCTACGGCGACTTCTGTGCATGGTCCATTTCAAGAAACACTATGCTGCTATGGCTGTCGCCTGAGAAGCAAAATTCCGGATTTCTGACACACGATCGAGCCGCAGTTTAAGTATTGAGCTTACGGTCCTATCGCTTCAGTTCACAACGCTTCCCAATCAGGTGCGATTGCCGCAGACGAAGTCCTGGGATGCTTCGGTGAGACCGACGTGACACCGACCGACCGGAGTTAGTAGCCCCGAGCCGTTCACTGCTCCCGTCACATCGACGTCACTCGACCGACGCATTGAACGACGCTACCGACGGAGCAATCGATATGATCGGGTTGATAACAGCTGATTACCAGTCACTCTTCAGTCATTGGAGGCGAGTATGCTGTGACAGCTTCGGCCCCCCCCCGGATTTTTTCTGGCTATCTTCCTGATGTCGTTGAACTCGGCCAGGCCTGCCTGCAAAATCCGCGTTCGATACCCTCGAAAAGCAGCAAGAGTCGGCAGGGACTGCAGGTTGCTGCGCGGCAGTTGCAGCAACTTGACAGAGAGGTTGGTCATTCGCGATCTCAGACTCCGGCGTCTTGTAATGCAGATTCGATGGCTGAACTGATGTCGTCGGATGATTCAGGCAAGGCGGCCGTTTTTTGTGGGGTGAGTTTGAGGAAGCGGTAGAGGGCCTCGAGCGTGGTGTAGCGGACTCCGCCGATGAGGAGGGATTCGAGCTTGCGGCCGCGGACGCCTTTGGTCATCCAGCGGTAGACGGTGGAGTAGTGAACCTTGCGCCCGTGGCGTTTCGGAATGTGCAGTGGGACTTCGGCAATGGTGATTGCTGTTTCGGTGGATAGTTCAATCGCCATTTATTGTTCTCCTTCACGGTCGTCATTTCCAGGTCGGGTCCGTGCCTTGCAGGATTTCTTGTGTTCAGTCGCGGTCGCAATTTTGGCACTTGTCGAAAGGCTTTGGTCAGGCTCGGGAACTCTGATTCTGTTCAAGGTTCGCTGGCGGAGGATCCAGAGATGTGCCTCGTCGAGCAGGAGGCGAAGTAGTGGGATGTCTTTGGGGCCAAAACGGGAGGACTCTTTCCATGCCTCACCGTTTCGGAACAGTCGAAGAGCTGAGGTTGTGTAGCGGGTTTGCTGTCTTGCGGAACGCATCCAGATTCGGACGACGATGAGTCCCCGTCGGATTTCATGAACTGGTTTGGCGGGCATGTCAGCACTCTCTTGAGTTGTTGGGGTTTGTGGCTGCTTCAGAAGAGTCTGCGTTCGACTTGATTTCCGTAGACTGTCCATTCCGTCTGCGGTTGTTCGGCTCTGCCATAGAGTTCGAGGTATGGAGGCGGACTCACTTCTTCGATAAGTTTGCGGAAATAGAATGGTTTGCGACTGTGGTCTGTTCGAGGCGCGATGTGCCAGCTTCGAATAGATCGGTTGTCGAATGTCAGTCCGCCACGAACTCCGAGCAGGAGGTATTCATGTGAGACTCGCCAGTAGTTTCCCATGCCGAGTTGGGGTTTGACCCAAATCAGGCACGATGCATATCGGAAGCCCCAGGCGTCGATGACGTCGAAGGCTTCGCGGAGAAAAGCGTTGGTCGTCCAAAGGTGCAGATGTGATTCCGGGGAGACCAGTTCTCGGACGGGCTCTGAACAGATTGCCTCGACGGACAAAGTGCGATAGTGACGTTCTGCCGCTCCTCGTGCTGCTGTGTTGGAGTACGCCCACGGAGGGTCAGCGTAGACTGTGCCGAACTTGGCACCGGCATCGACCAGCGAGTTCAGATCGCGGACAATGGACGGCCACGGAGATAGTGGTGAGCCTTCGTTAGGCATAAGTCAGATTCCGCTGCATGACGGAGTTCGTCAGACCATTGAGATTTGAAAAGTGGTCGGCTGGCGAACCAGCCGACCGGAAAACCGAACTGCAAAAACCGAAGTAAAACCTGCGATCCTTCAGTAGTCTTCAGGAAGCAGAATCGTTGTCACGGAACGATCCCATTCTGTGATGATCCAGAACCGGGTGCCCGTGGCGCTTGCATAGACTGAGAGAACTCGCGAATCGTCTACCAGAGATTCGTTGTTGAGTTCCCAGTCATCCTCGCACACGTCGCCCCAGTCAGCATTGGCATGTCTGACCAATGCCTGTAGAACGTCGTGTGGTGGAAGCGTTTCGTGAGCGTTGCTCGTAATCACGACCTGCCCTAAAGAAAACCTCCTTGTTGACCTCTCCTTTGCCATCGTGATAGCCTCCTGCGGAGTAAAGACTGACGGGACTGCAATCCCGCCAGCAAGTTGATTCAATTACTCGCAGTCGTCTGTGTCTTCAGCCGTGGCCTGTTCCCAGATCCAGGTGTAGGCCAGCTCAAGGACCTTGGACACAATCGGAAGGTCGTCACGGCGAAACGTCGTGGTGTCCTTCAATTGTTCCTTGTCGCGATAGCTTCGCGTGACTGTCACGGTGAACCATGACTCGCCACTCTTTTCAGAAGTGTTGAGCCAGATTGCCGCTCGGATCGCGCTGAGTCGGATTTGGTGTACGGGTTTATTGTTTGGCATAATGCCCTCCAGTTTTTGGCGCTCGACGTTCAGGCCCTCCTGATTTCGACGAACGCAGTTCATTCAAACGATGACGTAAGTCATCGCTATTCAACGATCCGCCGGAGCGAATCAAAGAACCTCTTTGTTGATTACCTTTTTGCCACTCTTCTCCCTTCCTTTGAGCTGAGTTGCTTCTGCTGTTCATTGAGCGTTCTGTGCGATGGATGTGGCGCAGAACAATATCCACGGCTGCTGGATACATGACGGCCATGAAAAGCGTGATCGCAAGCAAACAGACATAAAGTGCCACTTTGACCACAATGACCGGCAACGCAATTGGCCAGAAGAGAATGGGAACTCCCATAAGTTGCTCCCACGCCTTCTTGATACCGAACCATTGAAAAAATGAATTCTTTTCCACGGTCTACCTCCTTCTTCGCTGGACCAACCCCATGCTGGTGCCAGTTGGAACACAGCCACTCAGCGATGACTGTCTTCCAAAAGAGATTCGGCCTGCCCATTGTTTTTCGCCGCTCCTGGGTCGGGAGCCCGTTACAAACCCACAACGTCGGGGAGTGTTCTCTGAGTGGTTCTTCCGAACTGCATATCGAACAAAATCGGTACCGCCACGGCTTCGCACTGCACGCCGGGACATTCTAATTTGAGCGACAGAGCGTTGATCGCATTGGCCTTCGCACTTGATGCAACAAGCAAGACCAAATGGAACTGGCGATGTTCGATCAGTTGTTGGAAACCTGGTGCAACAGAGTGTTTGCGAATTTGATCTGAGAACTCTGCTTGAATCCTTCGCGGGTCGCGAAGGTGCGTGTCAACTTGAAGCAACCCAAGCGTTGGTCGTCGTTCGGATTGGTCGACGAAGTAGCCGTGCGGTAATCCGGGACGAAACAGCGCCGGAAACCACGTTTTAAGCTCGGCCTTCGTGAGCAACCGACGATGCTCAGTCTCCTGATGCAGGAATGTGTACCGTGCCACGTGAGAAGCGAGCGATGACTCGGACGGAATGGCTCGTCGTCTCGGGAACATCAGTGACAGTCCACACGCATGGCGAAATGTTTGTATCGACGTGCCGTATCGAAGTTGTCGATCTAGCGTTTCGATTTGCGAATCGCTCAAGTGTTGACAAAACAAGTCGCGCCGGATGACTCGGTATCGTTCAACATCAGCCAGAAGTTTCTTCAAGACAGTTTTCATTGTTTCACCATAGTTCGTAAGGCAGGCCAGCCTGCTGACAGTGTCGATGAAATGACTCCACTTGCATCTGCGAATAAGCCCCTGCTGATTCGATGACTCGGCGTGGTTCACCCCGATTGTCGATCAGGAACGCGTCCGGATTCTTGACACCTCGTTCGGCGACTGGCATTGCGTGTTCACCAACCCAGAACGGGACAAGTTGTGGGAGTCTCTCGTGGTAAAGAACAAAGACCTGCGACAATAAGAGATCGTGTTGCTGCTCTATCGTCCGAATCATTGAGCCGCAGCGTGAGCCAAAGAGCCTGCCGGCCTTCGCGGTAGCCTGAAAGACTGCGAAGGGCTGCGTTGGTTGCTTCCAACGGAGCCGAAACTGTTTTGACAGTCGCCAGCCATCCGGAGCAGCATCTGCTGGTCGCCATGTGAAGGCAGGGCATTCATCCATGGGAGGCGGAACGAGGTTCCACTCGGACTTCGTCACCAAACCTGATTCGACTAACTGACTCAGAGTTCCGTTCAAGGATTCTTCGCAGTTGTCGTTTCCCCAGATGGCAGCGATTTGCTGCGATGACAACACCTTGACCTGACAAGCAAGTGCCATCGCAATCCTGACGCCAACATTTGTATCACTGGAGAGTGCGTTGACTGATCGATTCATATCGGCCCCTTCACCGTTTCTGATCAGAGAGGAAGGCATCAAACAAACCAGATTCGTCACCGATCGTTTCCTCTGTAATCACAGGACCACGCGGCTTTTTCGTCTTCTTCGTTCCGGCCGCCACTGGGTTCCATTCGTTAGGGACAAACGAACCTGGACTGGCGACAGGCCACGCGGCATTTCGACGAGCCAGAAATTCCTGCTCGGAGATGTGAAAATCTGACTCCACAACGACTGGCATGCCTCCAAATTGGCAGTAGCCTGCTCCGCGAGTGACCAGAGCAATGCTCTTGCGAGGATCATCACTGGCCAGCTTGATATCGTTGAGGCAGAGTCGCGGAGCAATGAACTGCGTTGCTCCCTGACTGACAGTGGTTCGCACCTCAAATCCATCAGACTGACGTGACGTGGATTCGTTGAGCAACACCTCCACGGTTTGACCGCTCGCCTTTGAAAGTCTTTCCTGTTCCTCAGGGGATGACACGGCATACCATTGACGAAAGCGGCAGTTCGCTTCCACCACATGGATCAGGTCGTCGCGTTTCAGATCCAGCATGGATTGGTTTGCCAGAATCACACCGACGTTCATGCTGCGAGCAATCTGCAGAATGGCATCGACGTTGTGAGCAGCGACTCTTTGGAATTCATCGATCATCAGGTAGACCTGTCGTCGTTGCTCCATCAGTGTTGCCGATGTCAGCAACATGAACATCGCCAGACGAGCAATTTCTGGTGATGAACCAGGGCCAAGAGTCGATGACAAGTGGAAGTAGTGAATCTCCGGCCTTTGAAAGAGTTGAGCCGGGTCCATTGCTTCTGCGGCAACGTCCGCTGAAGGAGACTGTTGAGGCGTGATGTTCAGTGCTTTGAAGCCAGCCAGTCTGGCGGCGATCATTCGCACATGATTGCCTGCATCAGACTGACCATCGTTCAATTCGTAGACTTTCGGTCTGGATGTGACAAACGCGATGCGGTCAGACAGTTCGGCAAAGGAGGCGATGCGTGGAAAGTTCTTCAGCGTCGCGTACAGAACTGCGGCATTCGCGGAACTGAAGAAGCCGCGTCCGTAGTCGGTTCCGTAGGTCAGGCCCAATGCGCCGCACAGTACGTCAGTCCGCTGAAAGTCATTCAACCTAGTCCAGCAAGGCATCTGAAACGGATTGAAAGCAAATGTCGCGTGATCTTCTCGAATGCTGAACTGTTTCACGGGGAGCTGGAGACCACGCCCCGCAGCTCGCTGACTACACACTCGAAGTGACTGCAGGATTTCCTGAGAATCGCCTTTCAGATCAATCACCATCAGACTGCTCTGTCCGTCTGCAACTAACTGTTCGGCGAGTGGAATCAGTCCGCGCGCCGTCTTGCCAGAACCACTGTCACCAAGAATATGAGCGTGTTCACGCAGAACAGTTCGCGGCACGAGTAACGGTGATCCATCGTGAGCCAGTCGGCCCATAAACACGCTATCCCGCTCCACAGGATTTGGAGAAGACTGAATCGTTTCCGTAATCGTTTGCCATGTCGCTGCGGCGGAAGAATCGTTTCCAGTCACGCGAAGAGAACTCAAAGCTGGTAAAGCCACGAGGAACATGAGCCCAAGTGAGATCGCAACTGGAAAGCCAATGATGGTAGCGACCATCACAAAGCCGAAAATCAGCCTTGGCAGTCCATCGCCGACCGCAATATCGCCAAACGCGAGTTCAGCGACTCCTGTTCCTGCCGTGATAAGTATTGTCACGAGGGAAACGAGCAACACTGTAAGTCCGAGTCTTACCGAAAGAGTTCCTGCGGGACTGGACATGAGTCCCGGCGCGTTCACGTCATCTCGGTTGTACGAACACCATGAGTTCCATGCGACTGCCAGATTGAGCGACAGTGAATTCCCTTTGGCCGCAGCGTTTCCCAAACATACCATTACATAGACGATCAGCAGAATAATGCCTGCAATTGCAAAGCCTCGGTGCAGGACCATCATCCCCGGGACAATGACAAGCAATGCCGAAGCCACGGTCAGTCCATTCCAATCACTGCGAACGGAAGCGGCTTCGCCCGGCGGCATGGGGAAATTTGTACTCAGATAAACGTAGTGACGTGCCAACTGACGTCCAGCGATGGCGGCTGTGATCAGAGCGCACAACATCAGGATCTGGAAGGGAACTCCCACGAACGCAGCAACAAATGGCACTGCCAGCAGCAACAGATTCGGCTTGTAGCCGTCCGTAACCTGCCAGAGTTTGATCATCCCACGAATGACGACGATCACCAGCAGGATGTTGAGCGGAAACATCACTCGAAACGCGACACTGATCCATTCGCCGGCGAGACAGATGAAAACCACAAGATAGAGATTTCGCAGAATCGTCAACGAGAACGAAGTGTTTGCGGATGATTGGTCCGATGTGTGGGCAAACTGAAGTTGGAGAGGACCGTCCGGTAGTCGCTCGGTCTGTACCGGATTGCCAATGGCCTGATAGTAAGATGGTCGTGGCATCGAAGTGCCTTTCTATTGTTGGCGAAGATGAAGAAATGAAAGTCTGGGAATTGTGGCGAGGTGAAATCGAGCTTTGTCGCTCCGGGCAAGGCCTTCCATAGCCTGCCGAATCAACCTTGCCTTGCTCTGCGTCGTGGTCAGCACAACCAGTTGGAATTGGTCCTTCTCAACGAGTTGGCAGAATTCAGGGATCTCCATTCTCCGGGCATAATCGGTTGCCGCCTTTCTCGCGACATGCATTGGCGAACCTCCAAGATCCACTCGCACCAGTTCCATTAGACCGGCAGCCGTCTGGGTATACGGAGCATGGAGCAGTTCATCGGGAAGCCATGGCGTTTTCGAGTCCAGCTCAGTTCGAGTCAGCCGTGTCCGTTGGCCGTGAATGCAGTAGAGCAGTACCGCATAGTCCATAGGCAGTGCCTGTGGTCCCAGTGGTTCAGTTCGGCGAAGCGGCAACCCAAGCCGACGACAAGCGACCGGCCCAGGAGTGAAGTAATCCTCAGGCGGAATCAGGGGATAACGACTAAGCAACCCCTGTCTGCACAATCGTGCTGTGACTTTCGATACCGCATTCAATGAGATATCGGGTGCGATCGCTCGTTGATACGCCTGATTCGTGCCAAGTCGGTATCGCTCTGTGAAGGACACAATCTGTTCATCACGATGCGGCATTTTGGTGCTCACCAGAGTTGATAAGGAAGTTGACGGGCTGATGCGTCGTCATGAAAATCTTTCACACGTTGTGGTCCATAACTGCCGCCAAACTCGATCAGCAAATTTGGATCACCATGGGCATTGACTAGAGCGGCGTCTGGCAATTTCTGTCCAACGCGACTGGGGGCCAGGATGTCTTCACCGACCCACAGTTGCGCTGACGACGTGGATTCCTGATAGAACCTCAACCAGACAGAAGTCACGCCTAAGTCATGAGTTGTTTGGGTGACCAATGTTCGTGACCGTTCGCGTCCCCCAAACTGCGCGATGGTGGTCTCTGTAGCAAAGAACACCACCGTCGGACGCAAAGCTCGGTATCTCCATCGCGACTGCAATTGAAAGGAGACCTGCTGGGCGTCTGGATCCGGCTGGCCCGGTTGCCATCGCAGAACCGGAGCCAGCAATTCAGGAAGAGGTTGAGCATTCACGATGGCACGGATCAGGAAACCCGCCTGAACGAGCTGCATTAACCGCCGTCGGGCGTTGGCCAGATGTCCGGCCCAGAACGACTCCGCCGCCTGACGCTGACCAACGAGCCGGATCCGGAGGGCGAGTGCCTCCAGAAGCAGCAGATCCCGACGATGGAGACGCAGACTCACGACTGATCTCCATCAGAGTCATTTGAAGCATCATCGGCGCGCCTTCGTCCCTTTTGGCGGCGGGCATCTGGAAGTGCCGGAGCAATCCCGGGCTGAGTGGCTTCAAACAACGCTGGATTTGCGGCGTCGAAGTTCTCAAGGACTGCCTGTGCGCCGGGCAGGGGCTTGTCGAGCGACATGGTACGAGCCTGTTGCCGAATTTGTTCGGCAATTTCCAGTCGTCCGGCGGCCTCGTAGCGAAGAGCCTGCTCCTCAAGTTGGTTATGATGTTCCGCGTGACTGAGGATCAGCATGCGTTGCATGGCGCTGGCCATGAAACTGCCAATTGATGGAACAAGGCGCTCCATAATTCGGTCGACGAACCATTGAACATTTCTTTGAAACATAGGATGACCTTTCTTTACAACAGTTAGAATTGGCGAGACCTCAGGTTCACGCTCCGGAATGGAACGTGTTCCGAATCGGACTGAAGGCATTAAAGCGAGACGCAAATTAGGCTCCATAAAGTCTGCTTCAGTCTCGCGGAATCTCGCCACCGACGAACACAGGCGTCTGATCATGAACAAGCAAACGAATCTTCGTACGATCGAAATCGATGCCGAAGTCGTGCGTCAAATCATGCGCGATAAAGGATGGGGTGTGGAGACTCTGGCTCCTCGGGCGAAGATGTCGACCGGGACCATTTCAGCGATCCTTAAAGGAGGCCACAGCGTATATCTGCGAAACGCAGAGTCGCTTCGAATCGCCCTCGGTCTGTCGAGCCTGAGAGAGCTTGAGGAGAAGGCCTCAGACGATGAAGGTGAAGAACTCTCGTCGGTCCGCCGCATACATGAATGGCAACTTGATGATTCGCTTTCCCGGTGGATCACTGCATCCAATGCCCTGCAGTTCCGACTGTGGAAACTGAAGCACGAACATCTGACCAAGCACGCACGCGGCAAGTGCTATGACTTACAGGGAATGTCGTCACAGGAGAGAAATCGATGCCACGATCAGTTGCTGCGTCATCCGGAAGTCTGTGCCCGAATCGGACGGCACCCCCATATCATTGAAAACATCACGACGTGTGAAGCCTCCGATAAGGCATCGTGGTGGGTCATTGACTATTGGATCGATGGAGAAACGCTGGAGACCGTTCTTCAGGCCGGTGCTCTACAAACGGATGCAATCCTGAAGATTCTGAAAGGCATCGCCGAGGGACTGGCTGTTCTGCACAGTCACGAGATCATTCGTCGAGAGCTCAATCCGAAAAGCATCCTGATCTCCAGCGAATCTGGTGAGGCAATTCTGACGGAGTTCGAACTGGCAAAGCTCCTCGACGGCAGCCCGACCGTATCCAGTCGCGACTGGCTCACAGATCCCTATCGCGCTCAGGAAGCAAGTGCTGGCGATATTGATATCCGAGCCGATGTCTTTTCGTGGGGACAAATCGCCATTCATATGCTCACAGGTCAGTGTCCAGCGACGGGGTCAGAAGTAGGGTTGCTAGCAAAAACAGCAGCATCACCCTCTTTAAAAAAGCTGATCAAACAGTGTGTCTCGATCTCCAAACGAAGTCGCCCGTCTTCAATGCAGGAAATTCTGCAGCTCATCTGCGAGGAAGGATGTTCCCATGAGTAAGTCAAAAGGAGACTCGGCTCAAAGCGATATTCATGTATCGCGAATGACGGCGGCGCCTGGAGATCCGTGGCTGAGCGTGCATTCAATTGCAGAGTATGCATTTTGCCCCAGAGCTGGACTGATCGCCTACGAAAACCGTCGAACTGACGAAGAAGAGGAAGTCCCGTCACTCTACACGCTGCCACAATATGAAATGCATGCCATTGAATCCGGAATTCATGAACGCTGGCAACGCCTTCGGAAGTGGGTTTGGCTGATTGCGTTGTCAGCAGGGCTTTCTGTGGCGGGAACCGTTTTTCGTCAGTACGCCCTTCTCGCGATTTTCCCCGTTGCGATGGGAATCTGCACAGTGCAGGCGGCAAACATCGCGTCAGAAATGTTCGCACTCTACCGGCGGCTTGACCTGGCTGAGCAATCACGATGTGCCGAACCAAATCCAGCCAGCGATCAAATTCAGCCGGTCAACTGGTTTGGAATGCTGCACCTCGGTTTTGATTCCATTCGACTTCAGGAACCTCTTCCTGATTCGACGTGGTATTTCACCGGCCGTCCCTGGCGTATCCTGCGACGGGGATCTCTCTACATTCCTGTCTATCAAACCCACTCGGCAGTCGAGAAGCTCAGCGACAGTCAGAAAACCAAAATCGTTGCCTACTGCCGATTATGCGAGTTGACGTACGGCGAGAATTCCAGCCCGTATGGAATCGTCCTCACGGGAGATGACCACTCAGGATTCGCAGTACCGAATCATCCATCGTTTCGAAAGCGGTTCCACGACAGTCTTGTCGAACTGCGTCATCTGGCCATCTTGTCCGACCAACATCTGGAGAGTGATGTCCCGTTTGACAGTCGCAAGTGTGCTCACTGCCCGCTCGCCAAACCTCGTCAGGTATCATGGGGACGGCAGATTCAGCGACTCGGCGCGCCGGTGGCGGTGAATCCCGTCGGTGAAAATCATCGGGGACTTTTGCATTGTGACTGCGGTGATCGCTTTCGATGGCGACCTGCATACACGGGCGAATGATTCAGAGTTCACCGTCGAAAGTAGGCGAGTATTGATTCCCAGAACCCCAATTGACGCTGAATCTCTGTTGCCTGCTTACACGCCGCGACTGCTGAGTCCCATCCGTTCAGAAATTCGGATTTGTTTCGTGGCCGCAGATCTCTATTCAACTGCAATGAATGTCGCAACAGAGTATCGATCGACTGCCACGTCGAATCTGCAAGCTGATGACGCTCTGCAGTCAACTCACTGGCTGGCATGTACATGGAGTCCCCACCAGCGGCATTCTGCGGCAAACCGGCACGTCCGCCGAGTCCGTCATAAGGAAGCTGCAGTGTGAGAGTTTCGAAGCAGGTGACCGCCAGAGAGAAGTAGTCGGCACGATAGTCGACTCCCATGTCACCTCGCAGAAACTCCGGCGCTCCATAAATATCGGAACGTCCATCGCCTTCGGCCCTGCGGGATGTTCGCTCTGTTTCCCATGCACTACCGAAGTCAATCAACACCAGCTTTTTGGTTGCATTCGAAATGATCAGATTCGCTGGTTTGATATCGGCGTGAACAATGCCACAGGCGTCGTGCAGGTGGCTGAGCCCATGAGCCAATTGCCGAAACAGGCGAATTGCCTCAGGAGTGCCCAGTTGGCGTTTCTCGGATTTCCGCATCCGTTGAATCCACCAACGCAGGTCCTGACCTTCGATCCACTTCTCTACGGTAATGATCTCTGAGCCACTGCGATAGAACTCGCGAATCTGGGGCAGTTCGCCGTTCTGTTGGGAAAGACGCTGCAGAACCTCCACTCGCTGCCACGCCGCCTTCGAATGAGCTTGACGCTCCACGATACAGAGAGCGCCCCTCGGACCGGCAACGCGGTCGTAGGCCAGATGGCGGGATCGAAGTCCAGATGACAGGCGATCCGACAACAAGAATTCTCTGCCACCGACTCGTATCCGGTCCGTGATTTCGTACTGCTGGCGTTTCCAATAGAAGTATCTGTTTGCCACGACCAGAGGACTTTGCGAATCAGGGGAAGCTCAGGATCCGGCGACAAAGTGTCAACGTGTTCGTTTCAGCAAACGGATAGTAGACACGTGCGATGGAGAATAGCATCAGGCAACAGTGTTTGCAGCAGTTCATGGGAATCTGACACGGCACCTGGAGAACTCAGGACGCATGCCGACGGACATTCCAGTCGATGGGCAG
>JAGQQS010000438.1 GCA_020426105.1 Planctomycetaceae bacterium | reverse complement strand
TTTGGAAACTACGCCATGAAAAATCCGACGGATCCAAAGGCTCGATTGGGCACTGACGCCTATCGTTCCTACATGGAGAAGCTGACCAGGCTTGAACCGAACGTGTTCGTCGATCGCCATGACCCACTGCCGGAAGCTTTGAAAGTCGATGAGCTGCATCGATTGAAAGACGAACCGTCACTGGCAGCGTTCACGTATCTGCGTCAGGAATGTCAGCGTTGCCATCATGCTGTCAAAGGTCGAGAGGTTCGAGGTGACTTTCGAGGAATGGGATGCTCTTCCTGCCACATTCCTTATGGCAATGAAGGTCTCTACGAAGGCAAGGACGTTTCTATTTCGAAGACGAAGCCGGGGCATGCGCTGGTTCACAGTATTCAGGGAACTCGCGAAGCAACGGTGACCGTTCACGACAAAAGCTATCACGGGTTACCAGTTGAAACCTGCACAACATGCCATGACCGAGGTAAACGCATCGGCGTGTCGTTTCAAGGACTCATGGAAACACCATTCAAGGCTCCGTTTGACGCGAAAGGTGACGAACAGCCAGCACTGCACACAAAGCATTATCTGGCGATGGAGCAGGACATCCATTACCAGAAAGGAATGACCTGCCAGGATTGTCACACTTCAAGCGATGTTCACGGGGATGGATTTCTGGCTGCCGCAAATCTCGCGGCGGTGCAAATCGAATGCAGCGATTGTCACGGAACACCAAACCATTACCCGTGGGAATTGCCACTGGGATTCATGGACGAATTTGCCGCAGAATCAGCAACCGGCCCAGCCCGTGGATTGGCCCAGGAGCAACTGCCTCACACTCTTGCAGGTACGGCCCATGAGAAAAAAGACGGCTTTCTGCTGACGGCTCGCGGTAATCCCTATGAGAATGTTGTCAAGGACGGTACCGAGATCATCGTCCACACTGCGGCCGGTAAAGACATTCGCATGAAGACGTTGAAACAATTGGCGGAGGAGAAAAAGATCAGCGAAAAAGGTATGGTGGCCATGAAGGGAGTCGCCGCTCACTTGAATCGCATGGAGTGTTACAGTTGCCATTCCAGTTGGACGCCTCAATGCTATGGCTGCCACGTCAAAGTCGATTTCACACAACGAGACAAATGCCCGGAGGCGTCTCAGTCAATGAATGGATTCGACTGGGTGGCCGGGGGCCGCAAGCATGCCGATGCCGAATTCCGAACGGATCGCGGTGAATCTCTGTACGATCTGCTCATCCCCGGCAAGGTTACTGAACAGCGTAGCTACGAACGTTGGGAAGATCCAATTCTCGGTATCAACGGCGAAGGCCGAGTGACTCCGCTGGCTCCGGGATGTCAACCGTCGGTCACTATCATTGGCGAAGATGGCCAGCCAATTCTTATCAATCACATCTTCAAGACCATGCCTGATGTCGAAGGTGGAGATGCGGACGGTCAACTGGCAATCGACATGAGTCCTACGCAGCCGCACACGATGACGAAGAACGCTCGCAACTGCGAGTCATGCCATTCGTCCTCAAAGGCTCTGGGCCTGGGAATAGGCTCCACGCGTCCGTGGAATGAGCAATACACGGTGGATCTGGAAACAGTCGATGGCGACATTCTGTCGAAGAACGCAAAGCCGCAGATCGCTTCGATTCCGAATCTGGAAAATGACTGGTCACGAATCGTCGATGAGGAGGGAAACCAACTGGCGACGGTAGGGCATCACTTCAAACTGTCACGAGCTTTCAATAAGGACGAAATCACTCGCATCAGTCGAGAGGGAACGTGCATTGCTTGTCACAAGGAAATCCCGGATAACTCAATTGCGATCGATTTGCTTCATCACGTGGCAAAGTATTCCGGACAGATTCCGAAGAGCAAAGAACAGCACAATGGACTACTGACAAAGATCACATTGCTGAGCGCCTGGACCCAGGTACTTGCGGTGCCAGTCATCCTCGTCGGCATCATCTTTGGTTGGCGACGATGGCGTAGGCGGCGAATATCATAGAGACGGCGCTGGTCTCGACAGGACACGGCAGGTTGACTTCACTCACGCATGACAACAACTCAACGGATTTTGCAGAACTGCTGCAGCCAGTTTATGGCCAGTTGCAGGTTTTCTGCCGAAGGAGCCTGCGCTGTTCTGAAGACACTGCGGATGTTCTTCAGGCGGCACTACTGACGGCCTACGGCCATTTTGATCAGTTTCAACGGGACTCCAACTTTCGTGCGTGGATCTTTCGTTACGTTACATTTGAAATCCTGAACGCCAACCGTGCACGACTCCGTGAACCACTGCAACTCGACACGGAGGTGATCGTCGATCAGCAAACGCATAGAGAGTGTTTGGCAACCTGGCCTGAGTTGCCGGATTTTTCTTCCATGCTGGGGGAGTGGTTTGACGATTCCGTTCGCTGCGCAGTTCTTGAATTGACGGAGAACGAGCGGAGCATTTTGTTGCTTAGAGCGATTGGCGAGTTTCGTTATCGAGAGATCAGCGAGATTCTGGGCTTGCCGGAAGGAACCGTCATGGGAT
>JAGQQS010000437.1 GCA_020426105.1 Planctomycetaceae bacterium | reverse complement strand
TAAAGATCGGCATCCCCGCGTTCGCACGGTTCAGAACATGATAAATCCAACCGCCCGGAGTTGATCGTTTTGGTCTTCCCATTTCCATACAAGACTCAAACCGTCCACGTTTGTCAATAAACGGTTCCTGACAGCTTTTGTGCTTCCTTTTTGTGCTTCCCTATCCGAGTATTTCCCGCACCACTCGACTGGGCAGGACTCCTGTCAAACGCATGTCCAGTCCCTGGACTCTGTGTGTGAGGCGTTCGTGGTCAAGTCCCAGCAGGTGCAGGATGGTGGCGTGCAGATCACGAACATGCACCTGGTCCTGAGTCACATTGAATCCAAAGTCGTCGCTGGCTCCGTACGTCACTCCGCCTTTGATACCTCCACCAGCCAGCCAATATGTGAAACAGTTGGGATGATGATCGCGACCATCGCTTCCACCCTGAACCATTGGAGTGCGCCCGAATTCACCGCCCCAAATCACAAGCGTGTCGTCCAGCATCCCCCGCTGCTTCAAATCCTGTATCAGCGCAACGCTGGCCTGATCCGTATCGGCGCAATTCTTCTTCAGGTCATTCACCAGATTTCCATGCTGATCCCAGGCCTCATGAAATAACTGCACGAAACGTACTCCCTTTTCAACAAGACGTCGCGCCAGCAGGCAGTTGTTGGCAAAGGAGGATTTCCCCGGCTCGGCACCGTACATTTTCAACACGTGCTCGGGTTCAGTGGTGAGATCCACCAGCGACGGTGCTTCGGACTGCATCCGATACGCCATTTCGAACGAATTGATCCGGGTGGCAATTTCCGGGTCTCCGACAAGTGCGTATCGTTCTTCATTAAGTTGCCGAATGGCATCCAGCGAGGCGCGCTGCAACTGGGCATCCACGCCGCGGGGATTTGACAGGTACAGCACCGGATCTCCGCCGGTGCGAAACTGAACGCCCTGATAAACCGTTGGCAGGAATCCGCTGCCCCAGTTTGAATTGCCGCCACTTGGCCCTTTCTTTCCCGAACTGAACACAATGAAGGCTGGCAGATCCTGAGTCTCACTGCCCAGACCGTAACAGGTCCACGCACCCAGACTCGGACGCCCAAACTGCTGACTTCCCGTATTCATTTGAATCTGCCCGGGCGCATGATTAAACGCGTCGGTGGTCATGGACCTGACGACGGCAATTTCATCCACAATGTTTGCGAGGTGCGGCAGCAGGCTGGACAGTTCCGTGCCTGACTGACCATACCGCGCAAACGGGAATTTCGGGCCAAGAAATCGGGAATTCGGATTGATAAAAGCAGCGCGATACCCTTTGAGCAAATCGGCGGGCGGCAGTTGTCCGTCAAATCGTGCGAGTTCCGGCTTGTTGTCGAATAATTCCAGATGACTGGGCGCGCCTGCCATGAACAGGAAGATCACGCGTTTTGCTTTGGCAGCCAGATGGGAGACTCGGGGGGCCAGCGGATTCACAAGTGACGATGATTCAGCCGCCGCCGCATTCGCCAGCAGCTGCTGCGCGGCAATGGCCCCCAGGCCGACACCGCAGTCTTTCAAAAACCAGCGTCTGGAGGTATTTGCAGAAGTAGTTTCGAAACGTTCGATGTTGTTCATGACTATTCCTTGGTAATCGTTTCATCAAGATTCAACATGACGCGTGCGACCGCCGTCCATGCAGCGAGATCAGACGCGGAAACGCCCGGCGGCAATTCACCGGGATGCTCAGGATCTTCGGTTGCCAGTTCCAGCGGTTCCATCCCGCCTTGAGAAAACCGTGCCTGCTGATCCTGCAGCAGTTTCAGCAGAACCAGGGATTCCGTATCTGTGGGAACTCGGGCGACACATCTTCGAAATCCGTACGCCAGTCGCTGCGTGTCATCCATTTCATCTGCCGCAATCATTTGCCGCGCCAATGCGCGAGAAGCCTCCATGAAGAGCGGCTCATTCAGTGTCGTCAACGCCTGCAGCGGCGTATTTGATCGGGAACGCCGAACACAGGATACGTCAGCATTCGGCGCATCAAATGCCTGAAGCATTGGATAGGGAACCGATCGAAAGCGAAAGGTATAGATCGCTCGACGATAGCGATCCGCGCCTTGCGATTCCTGCCAGACCTTGGGGCCGTAACTGGCAGGCGGCACAAACAGAAATTCGGGTGCGGGCGGATAGACACTCGAACCGCCAATTGTCGGATTCAGCAGGCCACTGGCGGCCAGCGCGATATCACGAACGACTTCAGCGTCCACTCTGAATCGAGGGCCTCGAGTCAGCCAATGATTCGCCGGGTCGCGTTGCAGCAAACTCTCCGTGACCCTTGACGACTGACGATACGTGGCGGAACCAGCGATCAGGCGCTGCAGGTGTTTCAGGCTCCAGCCGCTCTCCATCAATTCCACCGACAGCCAGTCCAGCAGTTCCGGATGCGTCGGCCGCGTGCCCTGAGTTCCTAAGTCATCAACGGTCGATACCAGGCCTTCACCAAACCATGCCTGCCAGATTCGATTGACAATGGACCGCGCCGCCGTCGGTGAATCACGGTCCACCAGCCAGCGTGCAAAATCCAGACGATCCGGCTGCTTCAATTGAGTCTTCATGGGATGCAGAAACTTCGGTGTTCCTGCGGATACCGCGTGGACCGGTTTCAGAAAATCTCCGCGATCCAGCAGACTTGTCATTCGCGGAGCGTCGCGTTCCTGCAGCACCAATTGAGAGACGGGTTCGGGATGTTTTACCCAGAGTGCATTGATCTGATTTGTCAGCTCGCGGCCCTCCGGAGAATTCTCGCGCCAGGCAGCAAACACGATGGCAGCCTGCTCCGGCGTGCGTTGTTCGTACGGCACCGTAATTGCCAACCGGACATCCGACGGAACAAGATCTTTTGCCGCTTCATCGGCGCCCGTCACGGCCAGTCGAAATCGACCAAGATTATGATTCTGATTGTCGTCACTGTTCCAGCCACCATGGTTCTGAACAAGCTGCACTTCCAGCACGGTTCCTTCCGGATTCCGCAGCGGTGTTTCCGGAACAAATACGGCCTGGCAGGGACGATTGCGTCGTACCGGATCGACATCAATTCCCCAGGCCGTTTCATTGATGCCGTCGATTGCAAAAGCAATCGGTCCAATCACTCGCTTTCGATCGGTCTTGTCAGCGTAGATTTTATCCAACGGCTTCTCGGGCGCATTGGTGCTCGCGGCGGCCTGCGCGAACTTAACTGCTGTGGCCTGTTCCGGATGCCTGACCGGCCACGCACGGACTTTGAATTCTGTCAACGCTGATGTTCCCTGAATCGACCTGCCGGGACCACCCAGCGGCAGGTTCGGATCGTTCAACTGCTCCAGCCGAATGGCGGTTATTGCAGGGACCTTGGCGGTGACCTGAATGGTCACGGTATGCTTTGTGGGCGCGTATCCCTGACACAGGTATGATCCATCCGGCATTCGATACATCTTCTGACCTCCGGAAAGGTCATCCTCCACTGACTGCACCACGGTCCACAGGGCATCACGTTCGCGGACCTGTGCTTCCCAGACCCCCATGGCATCGACCCATTCCGGATGCTGATGCTGAAATTCGGTTTCCAGGGTGCGCACTCTGTGCTGCAGTTCTGCACATTGACGCAATTGCTCCGGTGTGTATGTGGCGATACTGCCTTCATAAGAATTGTTGAGAAAGGCAAACATGCGATAGTAGTCATCCTGAGTCACAGGATCGTATTTGTGGCTGTGACACTGAGCACATTGAATCGTGAGCCCCAAAACACTTTTGCCAATAGCATCCATGCGATCAAACATGGCTTCCATCCGGAACTGTTCGGGATCGACACCGCCTTCTTCATTGATCATTGAATTTCGCAGGAAGCCGGTGGCGACCCACTGATCCTGCGTGGCATCGGGTCGCATGTCGCCCGCGATCTGATCGATGATGAATTCATCGTAGGGCTGATCGCGATTGAATGCGTTGATGACCCAGTCACGATACCGCGAAACAAATCGAGGCTTGTCTTTTTCGTAGCCATCGGAGTCGGCGTAGCGGGCGGCGTCCAGCCAGAGTCGCCCCCAGCGCTCACCGTAGTGAGGCGACTGCAGTAGTCGATCAATCTGCCGCTCATCGGCATCTCCGGCAGTGTCAGCAAGATATGCATCCAGTTCTTCGACGGTCGGTGGCAGTCCCGTCAGATCCAAACTCAACCGCCGCAGCCATGTCGCCTTGTCAGTCGGTGGCGAAGGCTGAAGTCCCTGCGCTTCCTGCACTGCGAGTACAAAATCATCAATTGCGTTGCGTGCCCATTTAGAGTTCCTGACAGCCGGCAGCGGCGGTCGTTTTGGTGACTGAAAGGCCCAATGCGCTTCGTACTCAGCCCCCTCGCTCACCCAACGCGACAGCGTCGCCTTTTCCTGATCGGACAGCGTTTTTTTCGATGAGGGCGGTGGCATCATTTCGCCGTCGTCCATCGACTCGATCCGTCGAATCAGTTCGCTGTACTCAGGCTTGCCCGGCACGAGCACCGCACGACCCTGTTCATCCGGCAGCAACAGTTCTGACCGGATGTCCAGCCGGATTTCGCCGTCATCACGCGAGGCCGCCGGTCCATGACAGGCGAAACATTTCTCCGCGAGCAACGGTCGAATGTCCCGATCAAAACTCAGCTTCTGTTTCTCGGGGGTTGTCTGAGCCTGTGCTGTGCCCTGCAGTGGCGGACCTGAGAGGAAAGCAGCCCATCCACATAAAGACAGAATTCCGATCAAGCACGTCGCATGTAAGCGGGTCCTGCATCGCATGAACATAAATCACTGCCCCCTGTCAGGAATTTTCACCCCGAGATTTTCGTCCCGGTGTCCTCACTACACAATACAGAGCGTTCGGCCCGTTTTCCACTGTAATGTGACGAGCGATGTTGCAAGGGAGCAGTCGCGGATTTCGGTAG
>JAGQQS010000436.1 GCA_020426105.1 Planctomycetaceae bacterium | reverse complement strand
GCACAGTAGCCCTCAGGCTGATGTTCGCGTCCGTGCGTTTCGATCGGCGATGTGCCTGACAAGTCCTGGCTCCACGGTGTCCTTCCGAACTCGCCGGACCAGACAACCAGGGTATCTTCGAGCATTCCGCGGGCCTTCAGATCTTTGATGAGTGCGGCAACTGGCTGATCACTGCCAGCGCAGCTTTTGGGCAGGGCATGGAGGATATCGCCATGATGATCCCATCCGCCGAGCGTAACCTGAACGAATCGCACACCGGCTTCGCACATTCTTCGCGCTAACAGACAGGCTCTTGCGTTTCGATCGGTTGCCGGCGCGCCCACTCCGTAGAGATCCTGGACCGACTTCGGTTCAACAGATAAATCGATCAGGGCGGGGGTTTCCGCCTGCATGCGGAATGCCATCTCGAACGATTCGATCATTCCCTCCATCTGCTGATCTGAGGCCGTTTTTTGAAGCAGCCGATGATTCATTCGCTGGATCAGATTCAGGCGTCGTCGCTGCTGCTCCGGGGATGAATCGACATCCATGAGGTATCGAATGGCCGATTCCCTGCTGTCGGTTGTCACACTGACGGGTGTTCCCTGATGTGCGGCGGGCAAAAATCCTGCTCCGTAGCTCCTTACGTCGGAGTCCGGTTGAATGGTCATAAATCCGGGCAGATTTCGATTTTCACTGCCCAGTCCGTAACTAAACCACGCTCCCATCGAAGGGCGTACATCGATCGAAGCACCTGTGTGCAACTGCAGCGTTGCGGGCGCATGGGCTTCGTTGTCTGTATGCATGCCTCGCAGCAGGCACAGATCGTCAGCCACAGTGGCCAGATGCGGCAGATAGTCGGACATCAGCATCCCGCAATTGCCACGAGGGCGAATGGGAGCAATTGGCTTTAACGCCAGATACTTATCCACACCAACTGACAATTTGTGTTCATTGGCTCCGGGCGAGATCGTCTGTCCGTGTTTTTCATAGATGTATGGCTTGGGGTCGAACAAGTCTGGCTGTGACGGCCCGCCCTGTATGAACAAAAAGATGACCCGCGATGCCCGCGGTGAAAAATGCGCCTGGCCAACAGCAGTCGCGATCGGCACGGCAGACTGTTCCGCGAGTAGTCCTCGCATGGCAAGGCTGCCGAACCCACAGGCTGCGGTCTGCAGGAGGTGGCGTCGGGTGGTTCCGATGGTTGAAAGGTATTCAGGCATGATATTTACATTCGAATCAAAAACTCATTGGAAGCCAGGAGTGCGTGACACAATTCAGTCCACGCTGTCATTCTCGCAGCGTCTCCTGCAGCGGCTGGTAAGTCGGACTCAGCCTGAGCCAGAAACTCCAATGCGTCGGCGCGGTCAATGTTGGTGATCGGACGGTTTAGCACAGTCAACCAAAGACTTTCCAGTCGATGAACATCAGACTCCGGATGCAGGGTCAACATCCGATCTGCCAGCGCTTTTGACAGTGTCTTAAGCAATTCGCCGTTCATCAGGAACAAGGACTGAGTCGGGACGGCCGTAACAGCGCGCTGCCCTGTGAATTCTGCGGGCTGGGCAAAATCAAAGACGTTTCGAATTTCACCAGGACCGGCCTGCGGGGCTGATCGAATCACGGGCAAATAGACAGTTCGCTCGAGTGATTGCTGCGGTCGAAATTTCTTCAGTTGAAAACTTGGAGGATTGACGTCTCCTTTTGCGAGGCCGCCTGTATTCTCCGGATATTCCAGTGGCAACGCAGGTCCTCCTGCTGACGCTTTCAATTGACCGGAAACCGCCAGCACGGAATCCCGGATCGCTTCTGCATCGATTCGTCGAGGATTCATTCGCCACAGCAAACGGTTTTCCGGGTCTGCCGCATGGCGCGTGGCATCCGAACGGCTGCTCAACCGATAGACGCGACTGAGTGCCAAAGAGCGGATCAGTGATTTCTGTGACCATCCGTTTCCGATGAACTGCTGCGCCAGAAAATCCAGCAGCTCGGGGTGCGACGGAATTTCACCTCGCGTCCCCCAGTAGTCGACAGATCGCACCAGACCTTCGCCGAATAATTTTTGCCAGATGCGATTGACGGTGACTCGGGCAGTCAGCGGGTTCTGCGGGCTGATGATCCAGTCCGCGAGCTGCCGTCGTCCACTTTCACCAGTCGGGATCTCCAGATCTGTGGCTCCCTGGAGGACCGACAGAACTCCCCGTGGCACTGCCGGGCCCAGTGCGTGAGCGTTGCCTCGAATCGTGATTTGCATATCGCGAGGTTCGGATATATCCCGGACGGCAAACGTTTCAGGTTCGCGTGGAAGAAAGAATTCTGCATGCAGAATATCCTTGTCGAGCGATTTCAATTGATCAGCCAGGGTTTTGATGTCTTCATCACGGGCTGCTTTGGCACCCGCATCCATCGCATCCGTTGCGGCATCATTTGTCGTCTTTTCGAGTTCTGTTTTTTTCTGCCGGACTGAATCACGTTCTGCTTTGAGTATCGCAATTCGCTCCTGCTGCACGACGCTTT
>JAGQQS010000435.1 GCA_020426105.1 Planctomycetaceae bacterium | reverse complement strand
CGGCATTTACTACGAACGTCCCTGTTTACCATCATCTGCAGCGAACATTCGAGTAAAGTTGGGGCTGCCTGCGGACAGACATCTCTATGCATCTCCGCAATCGTTGTTCAAATTCCATCCGGATGACGACAATGCCCTCCGCAGAATTCTGGAAGCAGATCCCCTGGGATTGCTGATTGTCATCGAGGGCCGTGTCGCCGAATGGACAGCTCGATTAAAATCTCGCTGGCAGACAACTCTCGGAATACTTGCTGATCGAATCGTGTTTCTGCCAGCAATGCCGCATCTGGATTACCTGCAACTCCTGAAGGCGTGCGACGTGATCCTCGATCCGCTGCATTTCGGCGGCGGTAACAGCAGTTATGAAGCGCTGGCGATGGGCACTCCGATCGTGACGATGCCAAGTCATTTTCTGCGTGGCCGCATCACAGCCGGGCTGTATCGAAAAATGCAGATGACAGATTGCATCGCAGACTCCGTCGAAGAATACATCGATCTGGCCGTCAAACTGGCCACGAATCAGGAGTTCCGCCAGGAGATTTCCCGCAAAATCAGCGAAGCTGTCTCAGTTCTCTTCGAAGACATTCATGAAGTTCACAGTCTGGAAGTCGCACTCATGGAGTGCGCTGCTCGCAGACGATGACAGTCCAGTTGCAGCGAATCTTAGGAGCCGGAAACTGTGTGCGCCGGGCCTTAAACTGAACCGAACGAATGTCAAACTGAAAACGCAGGTCACCGGACCGTTGATCCGGACCGACGACCTCAGCCTGCAGACGTGAGCTGCAGTGGAGCCTTGAAGCAGACTCAGGTGATAATCTCGTGCACGGGTTCGCCGCCATGCGCAATGAAGATGGGGCGACCGCTGCGGTCGGGCACCGTCATGTGGGGGTCAATTCCCATAAGCTGATAAATCGTGGCCACAAAGTCCGCAGGTGATACGGGATGCGAGTCCGGGTAGGCCCCGATCGAATCCGTCGAACCATAGACCAAACCCTGCTTGACTCCGCCGCCAAACAACAAACTGAAACCACATTGCGGCCAGTGGTCGCGACCCGCCGAAGCATTCACTTTCGGAGTTCGCCCCATTTCCCCCATCACGACGACCAGAGTCGAATCGAGCAGTCCCCGCGAATCAAGATCCTGCAGCAATGCCGGAATGACCTGGTCGAGCAGCGGCAGGTTCAGGTTCCTGAGCATGCTGAAATTGTTGGAGTGCATGTCATAGGAATGGCCATAGTGGTCGAAGATCTCCTGATGCACGCTGACGAACGGGACGCCGGATTCCACCAGCCGTCGCGCTATCAGCAGGCTCGCACCTGGAAGGTGTCGGCCATACGCTTCGCGGATTGAAGCGGGTTCCAGGTTGAGATCAAACGCATCGCGCGTCCGCCCCGATGTCAGCAGGAGAAAGGCCCGCCGCTGCGCTTCACTCATGGTATCGATGGCCGCTGATTCCTGCGTCCGTGCAAACTCACTGTCGATCTGCGACATCAAAGACCGACGACGATCCAGCCGCTCGACGGTCATATCGGCCAGCGCTTCAGCGGTTGGCGGGACCGGCTCGCCCACTGCCATTACAGGATCGTAGTATTTAACTTTCGGCTCGCGGGAGAATGTCGGATTGCAGAGCGTGAACAACGGGTCGTACTGCTTGCCAAGAAATCCTCCGTATGGACCACGCCGACGATGCCCTTTCTCACCCGATCCTGGAAAGCACGGCATACAGACCGCGCCCGGCAGATCTTTCGGACCAAGTCCCAGATACTGGCAGATCGCCCCGATGTCCGGCGGATCGGTCGGCATTGCCTGAGCCGC
>JAGQQS010000434.1 GCA_020426105.1 Planctomycetaceae bacterium | reverse complement strand
TTCAAGGCTGACATTGCACTAGCAGTACACCTCAAGGCAGGTCAATTCAGGGCGACAGTTCCAGCGCAGTGGATCTTTTGCTCCAACGCCACGGGAGACATGGACGGCAATTCCCCTGCGTTCAAAGAGTCCCGCCGCCAGATCGACACCATAGATACTGGGGGCATAGACGGGACCGATGATCGGCAGCACAACCTGACCACCATGGGTGTGCCCGGACAACATCAGGTCATAACCGTGTGCCTGAGCAAACCGCAACTGGTCCGGGGAATGGCTCAACAGAATTCGCACATCAACTCCTGCGTGTTTCACCGCAGGCGGCGGGTTTCCGATCCAGGGCAGTTCCGAGCCCGCAAACAGGACCTGACGTTCAGCGAGCATAATTCTTTCATGGGAGCCCGTGACACATTTCCAGCCGGATGCCGAAAGTGTTGTGCGAAAATGTTCATAATTATAGCGCCAGTCATGGTTACCCAGGATAAAGAAGCAGGGAGCAATTTTTGTGAGGGGTTTAAGGATCTCCACTGCGGTCGCCAGCAGTTCCGGCTTGTCGATCAGATCGCCTGTAAAGATCATGGCATCGCCGTTGAGCTCCGTCGCCTTTTCGACCATGAAACGATAGAAATCAGAACCCGGACAATCAATAAAATGAAGGTCTGAAAAATGAATCAGGCGCAAGGGGCGACGTGACAGAGCCTGATCGTTGCGCGTCTGAATTCTCTTGACGTTAACCTCAAGAGTCAGGATCTCGTTCCACGGCCAGATAACAACAGGATGCCAGCGGGAACCACGCACATCGTTGAGCTTCTTCAGCCGTGCGATCTCCGCGACATTGTAGATCTCTCGTGTCGCGACCTTGTGAAATTCAAAACGCCGCAGCCACTGCCAGCGAATGACGCCGACGAAAAACGGAATTGTCCCCAGCAGTGTGACGGCAATCACGTTTCGCCAGAATTCTGTCTGATCGAACAGTGTGCCTCCGCGCAGCAGGCCATGATCGTTGAGTCCGCAGTTGACCAGCAGGACCCACGGGAAAACCACAATCGCAAGATCGTGCAGTGCGCGGAACATCCGCAGAGACTTTGCCCGGATCCGGAACGCATGCGAGCGATTCACGGCCACCACCCAGAGTTCGGCATGGCCGATACAACTCAGCAGGAGAATCAACGCGCCAGTGAGTTGTTCCATGTAATGTTCGTCCCTGAACCTCGATGTGATCTGGAAAATATCTCTTAACAGCTTTCAGAACTCGTGACAAATGTTCTGCAGCAAGGGGATGAATTTCGAAAATGCCCTGGCACGATGACTCAGTCGATGCTTCACGACTGAGCTCAGCTGTCCGAACGTCAGGTGATATTCGGGAATCAGAAAATACGGATCGTATCCAAAACCACCGGTACCGTTAGCTTCGCTGAGGATTCTGCCGCGGCAGGTGCCTTCACAGGCGATCCGAATGTCGCCGGCCGGATTCGACAACGCAACACTGCAAATGTAACCGGCCCCGCGTTTGTCTTCAGCAACTCCGGCAAGATCGGCGATCAGTTTCGCATTATTTTTTTCGTCGGTCGCGCCAGCGCCGCTGTAACGTGCCGAATAGATTCCCGGGGCTCCGTTCAGCGCATCGACCATCAGACCACTGTCTTCGCCAATAACCCACCGGTTCAAATGCTGAGCCACCTGAGAAGCCTTCTTTGCAGCATTCTGGGCGAATGTCTGGCCATCTTCTTCAACGTCGGGTACGTCGGGAAAATCAGTGACCGGGATCACGGTAAACCCGACGGCTCCCAGAATCTCACGGACTTCCTGGGTCTTTTTCCTGTTGCGGCTCGAGAGCACAATCGTACGCGATGACATTTTTTGACTCCGCACCTGGTGGAAGTGAAATATGTGAGGTCTGTAAACAAATTCTGCAGGTTCCGACGACTTCTTCAGCAACGCTGGATCGATCAGGTCAACCAGCGGTCTGCTGCCTGCCCGGCATGCGACGCACCAGCGCGCCTCCAATCAGAATCAGAATTGCTCCGAGAAAATATGGCAACGATGCAGATTGATACAACAACTTCACACCGAAGAGCGGTCCCAGAATGCGCGCCAGTGACGACAGGCTTTGACCGGTTCCCAGCACTGATCCCTGCTCATCACTTGAGGCCGCCTGCGACAGCATTGATTGCAGTGAAGGGGTGACCGCAGAAAAGCCCACAACCACAATTGGCAGAATAAACCATAATGCGCTGCCGGGCAGGTAGTCCAGTCCCATCGCTCCAATCAGGGAAAAGCCAATCGTCATCAGCGTGACACCAATCAACGCCATTCGACGTTCACCGGTCCGAGGCAGAAACCGCCTCACCAGCAGGCCCTGCCCAATCGTCAACACCAGCCCGACGTAGGCGTACAGCAGAAAATTCCATTGCGCGCTGTACCCGAACCGGTCCGTCAGCAGCGACAAAGTGCTTTCGAACTGTGCGAATCCAAAGGTTGTGATAAAGACGGCAAGCAGAATGACGGACAGGCCGGGAGTTGACAGATGACGCCAAACTTCGCCCGGGCGAAAGGCTCGGTGCGACGAACCTGCTGTGGTCTGAGACGGTCGGCGCGACTCCTGAAGTTTGAATGTTGCCAGTAAAAATGCCATTGCGGAGAGCATCGAAGCCACATATCCAGGCATTCCTGAGGGCGGTCTCAGGAGCCGCTGCTTAAGTTCATTGCGTGCCAGCGGTGTGGCCAGCAGTGCTGAGATCGCCGCGTCATTCGCCCGTGATATTTTCGTGTCGGCAAATACGGTTTCGCGAAACTGCGGCTCGGAGACTGCTGTCGTGTCGTCGTCCCAGGATTTGACCGCCGCCCATTGAACATCATTCAGAGCAACCGCGGCATCATCCGTCACGCAGACGGCTCCAATCAGTGGCCCAAACGTAAATCCGATGCCAAATGCGGCACCGATCAACGCCATGCCTTTGCCGCGATTTTCGACACCCGTGCAGTCGGCGATTACTGCCTGTGCCGTGGATATGGTTGCTCCGGAGATGCCGGCTCCAATCCGGGTAAGGTACAACCAGGTTAAGGGGCTGAATCCAAGAATTAACGCATCGCGTCCCTGAGCGGATACGAGGCCAAACAGACCATAGGAGACTGTTGATCCGGCTAGTCCAAGCAACAGAACAGGACGCCGTCCCACACGATCTGACAACCGACCCCACATCGGCGCGAACAGGAACTGCATTGCGCTGAAGGATGCCATCAGCAGCCCCAGCTGCCAGCCTCCGGCGTTGAACAGCGCTCCGTACCGCGGCAGCAGCGGCAACACAATTCCGAATCCGAGCAAATCGATAAAGACTGTCGCAAACACGAGGAACAGCGTCGACTTGTTCACGGACGATGCCGCAGTTGGCGCAGCAGGAGCAGCATTGGACACAGAGACAACTTTCTCACTGGTTCTGCAGATCTAACGCCTCATGATCCACACGCAGACCCAAGCCAGCAGGGGAAACAGCACAAAGATCAGCGAAAACGCAATCAAATTGGAGCGACGATTATCAGGCCAGCGTCCCATGCACTCACTCAGACTTTCACCTGTTCATCAGTTTCCGGAACAGCGTCGCTCGCCGGGTCGAACCATTCGTCCTTGAAGACGATCCGCTTTTTATGTTTCATGGCGAGATTCGCGGTCAACGCCATGATCGCATCTGCCATAGCCACACGGCCATTACAGCGCAACGTTTCCGGCCCCAATTTGTTGCTGACGCAATAGCAGAAGTGCTCCATTTCTTCTTTGTAGCCACGACTGACTTTGTCGCCCATCCCAGCCTGAGCCATCGCACCCGCTGCCGTTGGCGCCGCGGTGTTATAACTGTCCAGCGCCGGGCCTCCGCCCTTGGCATTATCGATCACCCACAGACGCTGATCCAGACCGCCGCCACTCGCAGGACTCTGTTCCTTGTAGAGTAACGCTTCCTTTTCTTCTTTCATAATCAGTGTGCCCCGGCTGCCGAACACCGTTTCGCCGTAGAACTCCTGACGGTTTGTACTGATCGAGGAATACGTCACAACCGCAATATCATTCTTGTTCTTCTCGTACGTTTTGCCGGGGAATTCGAGTGTCACAAAAATCTGGTCGTCAATGTCCCGATCGTCGTCCCATTTGTCCTTCGGACCAACACCTTCCATTCCGTAAAAATTCTTACCACCGTAGCCCTGCACCGCCAGCGGATGTTTCTTTCCGAGGAAAATACTGGAGGCATCCATCTGATGGCTTCCCAATTCTGCCATCAGGCCGCCACCGGTCTTGTTATAGAGTCGCCAGTCAACCAGCTGCTGAGCGCTGTCATAACCCAGTTCCTTAAGCTTGCCGGACTTTTCAAGTTCCAGCAGATCTTTTTTTTCTGCATCCGATATCGACTCCCACTTTCGCCAGCTGTCTCTGTCCGGAAAACTGTTATTACGATGCCATTGAGCGCGGATGAATTTAATATCGCCCAACAGGCCCTTTTTGATCAGATCGTTCGCGTTGTCGTAAAGCACGCTGTAATGCCGCTGATGTCCGACGGCCAGCAGCAGACCCTTTTCTTCGGCCTTGCGAATCATCTGCTTGCATTCTGTGATATTATGTGCCATGAGCTTTTCAGTGAGCACATGCAATCCGGCGTCGAGACATGCCAGTGCAATCGGCGCGTGCTGACTGAGTGGCACTGCGATCACGACCATCTCAAAATCAACCTTGCCGTCAGCGCGAGCCTGCAGCAGTTCCAGATGACTGCTGAAGACCTGAACCTTCGCAGCTTTCTCCTGCGTCAGCTTTTTAATCAGACCGATGCGAGCTTCCGGATGGGTGCCTTTGAACGTGTCGTCGATATTGGCCTTGCGCGGGTCTGCGATCGCGACCAGTTCCATGTAGTCCATGGGATGCTCGGTCATTAGCACGTTGGCTTCGTCACCGCAGCCGATAAACGCTGCTTTGACCGGAGAGCCATTGAGCTTTTCATAATTGAAGTACATTGCCCCCAGGCCAACGCTGGCTGCGGCAGCTGCCTTCATCAGGTCTCGACGAGTCAGGGGACTGCCGACGGCTTCGTTGAAATTGTCCTTGCCAATCTGAGTCTGCTCAGGTGTGATTTCCATGATATTGATCTCCTCTAAATAACGTTAATGTTTCGATTTGGTTGAATCCTCGGCGCTCACCGTCCTGGTCATTTCTTCACGGCGGCCTTCGCCAGTTTTTTCTTCGCCAGGAAACCGGCAAGCAGCTTATCCACGCCAAACCAATAACCTGTGGGGACTGCGGTGAGTGCCAGCAAAGCGAAGACTTCAATCAGATTCTTATTGACGATGAAACTGTGTTCAGGGCCCGGCGCTTCCGGGACACCCGGAAATGGTGGCATGGCAAGGTAAAAACCCAGGACCATGAACGCGGCAGAGAAGGCTGCGAACCGGGTAAACAGACCGATGATGAGAAGGATTCCGAGTCCCGCCAGCCCGGTGATTGTCATCATGTCCACAATACGAATCGGCGATAGCGGCGGTGACAGTTGCCCCTTTGAAAGTTGAGACACATCGAGTAACTTCATCGCGTCCTCGTGAAGTTCTTTATCCATCGCCAGGAGTGGCCCGGCGAGGTCTCGATCTTTGGCTCGAACGTCAGACCAGATACGATTCAGCTGGTCCTGTTCAAACTGCATCTTTGCAGACGCCAGACGATTTTCGTATCGGTCCAGCATCTCGTTGTAGAGCTGGATCTGTCCGATTCGGCCATCAATCAGACCCGCGTTGTCCGGGTCGCCCAGCAGATGGGAACGCATCCGCTCTTTGTAAGACAAACGGCTTGCGCGGGTAAACGCATCGTCCAGAGCCTTTCGATATTTATCCCAGGCGGCACCTTCTCGATCGGCGACCTGCTCTTCCAGCTTTGCTTTCTCCGACGCAAGCATATGACGCTGGCCGTCAATCTTCAGACGTCTGGACTTTGCATCAAACGAAATGGTTTTGTCCAGTTTCAGTGCTGCGAAATCCACACCTTCCGGGAGCGAGGGCAGATCGAGGACAGCGTCATAACTTGTAGCGCCATCGATTAAGGTTGTCAGGCGGATTTTCTGACTGTCGCTGAGCCCATAGTGGCTGCTGAAGCGTTTGTTAAATGTGTCCCAGCGTGCCGCGACGGAATCTGCATTCAGCCACGACTTGTCATCCGGGTCACCGGCCATGGCACGAAAGAAATTACGAAACGGCCCCTGAGCACTTTTCAGATAGCCATCAGAAGTCCAGGGCGTTTGAGTCCCCAGCGTATTAATTTTCCACATGCCCTCGTAGAGCAACTGCCAGCCAATTCCGACTCGCAACACAACGAGCAGAATGACAGCAGCCAGTGAATAGCGACGAATATCAACCACGGAAAAAAATCTCCGATCTCAGTCAGGAGGCGTCGTTAATGAGCCCGTTTGAACAGATCCCGTCTCCCAGGGGGCGTGACGCTCCGCGTCAAGTCCCCTGCTGCCAAATAACCTGATCTGCGTTCCAGAAAACAAACTCGTCAGGAATATTGACGACAGTGGGATGAACTTTGTTTCCCTTGTCGGGAAAGGGCAACAGGATAGCACCTACTTCCGGCCAATTCTCACAACAGAGTCGCGCTTTTTCGACTCCCATTACGAAAAATGCGGTCGAGAGCGCGTCTGCGAGGGCTGCGGAGGGTGCTAAAACGGTCACTGACAGCATTCCATCCACGGGCCAGCCCGTGCGCGGGTCCAGAATGTGTCCGTAGCGCTTTCCTGCGTGTCGAAAAAACTGGATATTCGAACCACTGGTGGCCATCGCCTGATCAC
>JAGQQS010000433.1 GCA_020426105.1 Planctomycetaceae bacterium | reverse complement strand
AGGTCATCGATCAAAAAGTTTGCGAAATACACCAATGCAAATTTTCGCGAGGATGATTCTGTCGGCGTTTATCAGAATTCGGGCAGCGGATTGCCGTCCTGAATCGCAAACAGTCGATAGAAAACATCCATATCGGAGTTCTCACTCAGGAATCGCACAGAACCATCTCCCAGCAGGATCTGAGCACCTCCGTCATGAAACGAATACATGTTTGTCATGGCGTAGTTCGTGCAGTTGATCAGGCAGTTCCCACCATACAATGTGTCGCCCGCACGATTGGTTTTGATAATCTGAAACCGGCACCAGCCAGCGAGGTGCCCGTGCACCGGCGCGTTGTCTCCCACGTCAGTTCGGCGGTTGAGGCGTCGCGGCAGCCCCGCGGATTCACCGAGGATGACGACGTTTGAAAGGCCGTCTGTGACGTTTGCCAGTTTTTGTGGATTATCCTGAGGAAGGATCCCGATTGAGAATGGGGATGTTGTGGCGTTGTTGTCCATTGGAGGACGGCGGATTTGCTGCACCGCCGGGTAATCAACACTCATTGCATCATATCGTACACCCGTTCCCAGAGCCGTTGAATCTGCGGTGAAGGTTGCCGGTGACGGTGGCGGGAATGATGCGATGGCCGGGGTCGGATCGGACGGGCAGCTGTAGAAAGGCAGATTGGTTTTCACCAGCGCCAGATTGCCTCCTTCCGCAAAACCAAGATCCAGATTCCATGAATTGTAAAGGTTGGCCTGTTCCAGAAACGGCAAAAGAGTCAGCGTCCACGGCCCCTGAACCCATCTCTTTCCATCACCTCGAACGACCAGCGGATTATTACGCGGCAACCGTTGATGCACATCCGCATAATTGTGGAAGGCCAGGCCCAGTTGCTTCAGATTGTTCTTGCACTGTGTTCTTCGCGCGGCTTCTCTGGCCTGTTGCACTGCCGGGAGAAGCAGTGAAACCAGAACGGCGATGATAGCTATTACGACGAGCAGTTCGATCAGCGTGAAACCTCTGCGTTTGACGGACATCATTCCTCCAGTATTAAACATGAGATTAAGTGGATGCAGAACGACTGCTCGAACCTGACTGGTGCGAGTAATCTTCTGGGGAAATTGAAGAAATCGTTGAATCAGTTTTGGGCATCTGGCCTGCTGTCAGGACGCGTTTTCCTTATCTGTTCCTCGGGCACCGTAAGTTCCAGTGTCAAAGAAGTTGGGTCGGTCAATGGGACTTCAACCTGAAACGAAGAGTCCTCTGGATTGGAAAACGCACCATTCAGCATGTCAAATGCATCCAGTTCACCCGACGATAGCCATGTGAAGGTAACGGCATATTTACCCGCGACAGCACCATCACCATCCCCGATGGATGACAGATGAAAAACGCCTTCCGAATTGGTCACACCGGTCGGGTATCGGTAATTCGACGGCATCGCCGCATCCGCATGGTGGAACAGTACGGCAACGCGTTCAGCCGGCTTCCCGTTGATATGGACAACACCGGTGACTGGAAACGTTTCAGGCCCCGTGTCGCGTTGACCACACCCAATGGCACTGCTGAAAACAGACGACAAGAACAGCAGACAGCAGAATCGAATTTTAAGGCTATGCATGAAATTGCTCTGGAACAGACAATCTGAAAAAGGGTGGCTCAAGCGAAATGACTGCGTTCATCTGGAGGCAGTCGAGTGCACTGCTGCCTGTTGTTGAGCAACATCGGACGAAGGCAACATTCCCTGAGACTCTGCGATCACGTGCAGCAACGTCCTGTTGTCCAGAAAAGGTTCTGGTCCCATGGTTCCCCAGATCACCTTTCCGGTTCGGTCAACCACAAACGTACCGTGGCTCATGAATCCCGGTTCATCTTCGTCATCAGCTTCGTACACGCCCCACTTCTCGGCGACGGAATAATCAATGTCCGACAGCACCGGAAAACTGAAGCGACCGAATTCCGCAAACTTCTCTGCGGTGTGTTCGGGCGAATCGGAACTGATCGCCACGATTTCAGCGTCCAGTTCGCGGAATCGCGGCAGGTCCTTGTCTAGCGCCAGCAACTGTGCCACACAGTGGCTGCAGCCATATCCGAGATAGAACACAACTACCAGAGGCCGGTCATTGTTAAGTTCGTTCAGTGTGTGCGTCGTGCTGGTTTCATCCGGAACAGAGAATTCCGGCGCTGGCTGATCAAGCAGTTTAATCGGTTGCGACGCGGTCACACTGAATGATTTGTCGGCAAGGATGACTGCCAGTTCATCAGTCAGCTGGTGCGATTGAACGGCCGCGAGATAGTTTTCTGCGTCCTGACGAACATCGCCCGTTGATACCAGACCATACTTCAGACAGATCTGGCGACACCGCTCCAGGATACTGTCATCTTCTGCCACACTGCCCGGTGGCTGCGACGTATGGTAAAACAGAATCACCGCATAAAAGCAGGTAATTGCTGCAAGGAAACAAAGAAAGACCCGCGTTCCCCAGTCTCGTGATGGAGCTGATTCGTTCTCTTTGTCTTCCACTTGATCTGACGATGTTTGCATCTGTAACTCTCCAAAAAATGTATCAAATTCTGTGCGTGTTTCCGTCGGAAACTGACGCCAAAGCTGCGACGGAGCCATACCAGCCTGTCCGTCAGCCGGGTGCCCGCGCTTGTGAGCGTATGTCGCGTGCCTGAATCGCATCGCAGTCCACGCGCATGCAGACCCTGCATGCCGCATGGCAACAAATGAATGACGCTGAGGCACGGGAGGCCTGAGCCTGGTCCACGCAGCCCTTGATAGCACACTCACCAGGAACGTTCGGATTCGAACTTGTGGAGAGCGAACCTGAGATCCGGATGAGCGTGCAAACAAAAGCTGCGCGCCACAAGCAGTGTTCACCGTTTGATCGGTGATCAGGCATTACGAGCGCAAGGTGCCAGCAGCGTTCCATCTGTCGGATACGACTGCACGCGAAGTTCGTGAGTCAGCCTCAAACGATCTTTGGTGGCGGCAATGGAGGGCGCAGCGATGCCTGCTGCAATCGCTCCGATTCAAGCGGAACGGTTTCAATCGCAGCGATGGACGGCATTTCCAGAGCGATACGCTCGGGAATGATTGAGACCGGAAAACAAAACGCGGGTGGCCCCTGCCCCGCACATTCGGCAGCAAAGATTGCGAGTACCCACTTCGACTTTGAAGTCCCCGCTCGTGTCTCGAGTCGTTCCGAAGTACTCCGAGTGGTTGAGCACCTGGGCGCCTCAGGTATCCTGCAGATCCTGCCGTCGGGCTTGCCCGGTTTCGTTACAGCCACCGACTTCGTTACAGCCACCGACTTCTTTGCAGAATGCCTGCAGCAACCGGCCGAATGAGTACCGAAAGGCTTGATTGGCTTTGTCGCGGGAGCTGAACAAATCTCGAGTGCAATGACGCGTTCGTTTTCCCGTTCAGCGGCCTTTAGCACATAGTCGGGAATTGAGACTTTATTCGCTTTCGCCCACGCTATTTTCTGGTTGTTGTTGAAGCAACAACATTTCTTCCAGCATTGTTGAGCGGACCGACAACCGCACGGTCGATTCTGGCAGGGGAAGGGCTCAGACGAATCTTTATCCGGAGAATTCTGAGGCAGCGGGGCAAATGGCAAAGGCAACAATAGTGCGCAGACACCCAGCAATACAGACAGACTCAGAAGTCCGCGTACATTCCGGCGCCAAAATTTGCGATTCAGTTTCATCAAGGCTCGACGGACCGCCGTCAACAGCGTCTGGGATGATTCAACCGGCTCGCTCTCCACAAATCGCATCGTAACTTCGCGGTGCAGTTTCGCCAGACCAACGCGTCGCAAGGATCATATTTCTCGCCACTCTGACAGGTTTCTCGCTTTCCGGATGCGAACTGGGACGACGAGATGATCGATTCTCCATCAGAAATCAGGACATCGCTGCTTTCTAATCTGCCGCGAGCCGCAAAGTGGTGAGCCACACATTACGGTCTGTGAGGAACGTCGAATTTGGCTCAATGATTGGGAGCCAATTTCCCTCTTCTGTCGCGCTCAGCTTCTGATGCGGGACTCATCGGGACACTTCACAGATATGACTCCCATTGACTCGAAGTGTTCGGTATTCGGGCATCGAAATCGCGCTGAATATTGAACCGAACAAAGACAGCGGCGCAAAACTTTGCGAAGCGCCGGGCAACGCGGGGAAGCATTGTTCACGGCACAATTCGCAAGGATTCGGCGTTCACCACCGGCGTGGGAGGTCTTACGACTTTCGCGACCGGAGAAACGCCCCATTGTCAGTGCTAAACATGCTTCCATGCGTTGAGTGTGGGGTGGGAACACTATTTGCTCCGATGTGGGCTTAGCGCCAGCCACGTCGTCCTGAACCGGGGGCATACGTTTCGTCTGAAATTTCCCACAGCGGTGGCGTGGGAGGCGCTGTCATCGGTCAGCTGACACAAAATTCTGTCAGAAACCGCAGGAAACCTTTTAACGCTAAGGAAGAATTGCCATGTCGACAAAATATTCGAACGCCGCAGCGGAACCTGTGAGATCAATTGCACATGATCACCCTTTCGGCACTACCGGAGATCGAGGGCATGAGCGGTCGGCGGCGCACGCAAAAGAGAAGTCAATCGAGCGCAACGTCGCAGCGGACCCGACGGTTAGGGCATCGAACATTATTGCCGCAGGTTCCGTGGTGCCGTTGGGATTGGCTGTGACGGCCGCAGTGACCACGTATCTCACGTCGAACGAAAAAATCGCCAGCACGGCATGGATTGCTGTCGCAGTCGTGGGGACAGCGTCAGTCATCTCGGCCGCGGTTGCATCGCGTCATCGCGTTGTATCGGTGGAACGTGACAATCAGGGCCCTCGAGCTGTGGATCAGTCGCGCAGTGTGCCCAGAGGTTAACTGGCGCAGGTCGTTGGGGGCTGATATCGCAACAAGCCGGTTGTCCGGACTTCCTCGACTATCATGATCCGTAACCATCATGATCCGTAACTCTGGAGATATTCAGGAGGCTCGTTATGGGAGTTTCTTTTTTCCAATTCGCGACTTCGCCCCGAAAACACCTTGGTTCAACGCCAGTCAGATGTTCGAAACAGAGAGCAGATCGATCGCGGATGCCAGCTCGCCCGCTGAGTCGGTCTGAGACTCATCGTCGCATCTGGCATATGCTGCCTGGAACATTGCCATTTCTCATGAATCTGGTTGACGCGCCCCGTCCACTTCCGTGGGCCGCAGTTAGCTCAATCGCGTGTATTTCCGTGGTGCTGACGTTTGCGGCATACTGGCGTTATCGGCACATGGTGCGTGACGGAGAAAAGGACTGGAGATTGAATTCCCTGAGTTTTATCGCCGTAGCGTTGCCACCGGTTTTCTTATTTCGATTGCATCCGGAACTGGCAGCGGTCGTTCTCACGATCGTCGCCTTTGGTGATGGATCCGCTACGCTGTTTGGATTGTGGCTGGGAGGGCAACGACTGCCATGGAATTCAACGAAAACGTGGACGGGATTCCTATGCTTCTTTCTGTTCGCATTTCCAGCAGCAACGTTAGCATACTGGGCGATTGCCGTGCCCAGTGTATCGTTCGGCATCGCTGTGTTGTGCGTTCTCCCGGCAGTAGTGGTGGCACAGGCGATCGAATCGCTTGCCGGTCCGGGCACTGACAATTTTCGTGTGGGAATCGCTGCGATGGTGGGCGTGTGGCTGGCACATACGATCGTCGTGGGTTGACGATAGCTCATCTCGCTAAATGCACGTTCGATGTTTCGGTGAACGCGAACTGAGCACAAATCCGGGCGTCAACAACTCCAGGAGTTTGTTCGAAGACAGGGAAAGCGAGT
>JAGQQS010000432.1 GCA_020426105.1 Planctomycetaceae bacterium | reverse complement strand
TCATCAGGCCGACTTTGCCTTCGGCTTGCAGACACGACTGCAGCATGAGGGCGATGTTATCAATTTTCGATCTGACCCAGTCATCGGCATAGGCCGTACGATTGGCGATGAATCGCGTCGTGCTCTGCAGCACTTCGTCCATAATCCGCAGATTATTAGCCCGCAGTGAACTTCCGGTCTCTGTCACTTCAACGATGGCATCAGCCAGCTTTGGAGGTTTGACTTCCGTCGCACCCCATGAAAATTCGACATGGGCCTTCACACCATGCTTTTCCAGAAATCGTGTCGTCAGCCCCACAGCTTCGGTCGCGATTCTTTTACCCTGAAGATCCTTCACGGTCCTGATGGGTGAATCTTCCGGTACGCACAACACCCACCGCACGGGACGGCGGCTGACTTTTGAAAAAACCAATTCGCAGACTTCATGCACGTCCGCATTGGTCTCCAGAATCCAGTCGTGCCCCGTAATGCCTGCGTCCAGAATTCCGTTTTCGACGTACCGCGCCATCTCCTGAGCGCGAATCAGCATGCATTCGATTTCCGGATCATCGACGGTTGGAAAGTACGAGCGCGATGCGAACTTGATGTTGTAACCCGCACGGCTGAACAGCGCCGCAGTGGATTCCTGAAGACTGCCGGCAGGTATGCCCAGCTTGAGAACTCGTCCTGTCATGAAGACATCGCTTTCCAAAATTATTTGCCGTACACTTTTTTGGGATCGAAGACGCGTTCGCCTTCAACAACGAAGTTTCGAGTGGCCGGGTCGATCTTTCGAAAGAAGCAGCTGCTGTATCCTTCATGGCACGCGGCGCCGCCAATTTGCTTCACTTTGACAAGCAATGTGTCGCCATCACAGTCAAAATAAACAGCGTGCAGTTCCTGAACATTGCCGCTTTCTTCACCTTTGCGCCAGAGCTTCTGGCGGCTGCGGCTGAAGTAGCACACGCGACCGGTACGCAGGGTTTCGTCATAGGCTTCCTGATTCATCCATGCCATCATCAGTACCTCACCCGTCTCAGAATCCTGAGCGATGGCGGGAAGCAATTCGGACTTGGAAAAATCGGGACCAGTCACTTCGGCCATGGGGCAATAACCAGATATCAGGATTGTATACGTTGTAAAAGAGGACGGAGGTGCGTCGAACTGCGTACGGTATCGTCCTCAACAGTCGATCTCCACCAGGGACACGATTTAGCCGTACAGGATGCCCGATTTTCCCGAGATTTTCAGGTTTCGCCCGCCCGCCATGCCATCCTGTGGAAAACACAGGCCGAGGCCAGGATCAAGAGGGGCCGGGCTCACCTTGAGCCGTCCTGGACCCAACAGATGGCCCGGCTTCCGCAGGATGGACGGAAAAGTTTGATGAAATCCGCTGTTCAGTTCGGTAGTTCTGGTGGTAAACTGCACTCAGGACACCGTGGACTTGATAAGAACATTAAAGCCTTCCCGATATGCCCACATGGACTAATGCGATCATCACTGCCGGGTTGCTGTTGCTGTTGATCAGCAACAGTTCGGTTGCCGTACAGATTGATTCGAACGATGCTGGTTCACAGCGAATTCTGCCTTTGCCGGATGGGCAATTGTCGAACGCTCAAACGCAAATGCAGCTTTTGCAAAAGTTGCGGTCGCTTGTTACTGGCACTCCAGACGAGCCTCAGGCGGAAGCTTCTTCGAGCAACAGCCGGGAGGCTAAAGATGAGCAGCTGGAGCAACTACTGAATGCACTGAAGAAGTTGCGGGACCAATTGCCGCCAGGAATTAAACCGCCCGACCTGGATTCGATTCCAAAAGACCAATTGGAAGAGGCGATCTCCAACCCCGCGGTTCAGCAGCAAATGAAGCAGATGCTGGAACAGTTTTCCAGGGACGGTCAGTTACCAAAGGCTGGATTAAACTCAGATGAGCCGTCGCAACACTCATTGCGGGCATTTCAGGATCTGCTGCAACGCTACAGGAATTCGCAGCAAGGCAATCATCAGGAGTCTGCGGACGGTTTTTCTGAGTCACGTGATGGGACGCTTCCGGAGATTCGTCCCGGCGCACGGTCGCAACATCCGGAGTCGCTCGAAAGATCTCCAGAACAGGATGCGTCGAGCCGCATCCTGAGACGGTCTGACAGGCTAAAACCCGTCGAACCGTTCGAAGCTCCCG
>JAGQQS010000431.1:3368-3683 GCA_020426105.1 Planctomycetaceae bacterium | reverse complement strand
CGATCTACTGGGGCTGGGAGCAGTACCTGCTAGCGGTCGGTTTCGCGCTGGCTTCGGCGGTAGGCGCAGCCTATCTACCGGCGCGCAAGGCGGGGCAGGTACAGCCGGTGACGATCCTGCGGGGAATGGCGTGAATCCGGTACTGGCCACTGAACGGCTGGGACGCATTCTGCCAGGCGAGATACCCGTGACCCTGGTTCGTGATATTGATCTGGAGGTTGAACGGGGCGAGTTTCTAGCCATCATGGGACCATCCGGCTCCGGTAAATCTTCGTTGCTGTACTTGCTTGGCCTGCTGGATACCCCAACGTCAGG
>JAGQQS010000431.1:0-3314 GCA_020426105.1 Planctomycetaceae bacterium | reverse complement strand
CGGTTGGGCTTTGTATTCCAGTTCCATTTTCTGCTGGCCGAATTTACCGTACTGGAGAACGTGCGGTTGCCGATGCGCCGCCTGGGCGCGCTCGATGAGGAAACGACCCGGCATCGCGCTGAGGATTTGCTTGATCAATTCGGTCTGCGCGACCATGCGCATAAGCATCCCCATCAGCTCTCCGGCGGTCAGCGCCAGCGCGTCGCTATTGCCCGGGCGCTGGCTAATGATCCCATGATCATCCTGGCCGACGAACCCACGGGCAATCTGGATCCAGACAGTCGAGAAGTTGTTCTGAAAGCCTTCGATGATTGTCATGCTGATGGCCGTATCATCGTCATGGTGACGCACGACCTGACTGCGGCGTCTCGTGCCGGGCGACGGCTTACGCTGAGGGATGGTATGATTCATGAGCAGTCGGACGTTCATTCAGAAGCGGCCTGAAATGCTGCACCTGAATTGAGTTTCCAGGCAATTTGATTAACCGCAGTTCTTCCGTTGGTGCGTTATTAGCAGAAGAACTGCTTTTCGGTTTCTTGTGAGGAGTGAGTTATGAATCATTTCCAATGGCAGTTTCGATCATTGCGAGTTTTGTGTCTGCCGGTTGCTGGTCTCAGTGTTCTTTGGCTGGCCGGCTGCAGCGAGACGGGGCCCGAGGCGAGACCTGGCACTGGGTCATCTCCCGTGGTTACTGACGGTCCGCCTGACATTGGGGCACACGCTGATGAGCATGCACATCTAAGTGAAGGCCCGCACCACGGCGATCTGGTTGAGCTTGGCAATGAAGAATTTCACGCCGAAGTTGTGCATGGAGAAGGTGGCAGAGTTTCAGTTTACATCCTTGACAGCAGTGCGAAGGCAGCCGTACCGATTGATGCCACAGAACTCACAATCAACATCACGCACGATGGAAATGCTGAACAGTTCAAGCTGCCTGCGGACCGTGATGCTGCAGACCCGGAAGGCAAGTCATCCCGTTTTTCGCTTAAGGATGAAGAACTGGCGTCGGACCTCGACAGCCACGATGCAGCAGCGAAGCTGGTTGTCATGATTAACGGCAAGTCCTATTCCGGCAAGATCGCACACGATCATGACGCTGAACACAAACACGATGACGGGCACAAGCACTAAACATGGCTCGCAAGACCCAATTTGAAATTGCCCTGCTGCTCCCTGAGATTCCGGATCGTCGCGATGCGTGCGTCCAGCGACTCGTCGATTTGTTGAAGACAAGGGACGGTGTTACAGGAGCACACGTTACCGACGTGGTTGAAGCCCACTGATGCGATATTGCGGCCTTCCGGTAGATCGGAGGGCCGGAAGGAGTTAGCCGGCCTTTCCTTCCCTCTAAATGCGAATGTGGAGCATGTCGATGTTGGCAATAGTCCCATAACCGCCTCTCGGAAAATGAGATCCGACGTGCTATGCTCTCACAATGAGCACTTTCGCGTGGTATCTGTTGGCTGCCTTCGCCGAGATCGGAGGTTGTTTTGCTTTTTGGGGTTGGCTGCGCTTGGCGAAGAGTGCCATGTGGATCATCCCCGGCATGTTCTCGCTTGCGCTGTTCGCATACGTCCTTACCAAAGTCGATTCTGACCACGCCGGTAGAGCTTATGCGGCATATGGCGGTGTCTATATAGTGTCATCCTTGTTCTGGCTTTGGGCCGTCGAGAAGGCTCGTCCCGACCGATGGGATGTTTTGGGGGCGACAATTTGCATCGTCGGATCGCTCGTGATCCTGTTCGGTCCACGCTCCCAGTAGTCGCAGACCTCTCGTGCCCGCCGTTGAGTTCATCTAATCCAACTCTGTTTTCCTCCAGCGTTCAGCGGCGGCGAAGTAGATCGGTACTGGATGTCATTCGCTGATTGTCATTTGGCCGACGACGTTTCCCACAGTGTCTCGATCACATGGCAGCAATTGACACGTTCCGATTCCCGGCAGTTCACCAGCGCGGACTTCAATACCTGCTGGACGTGTCGCAAGTCCTTCAAGCGCTGGGCGACCTCGGCCAGACGCTCTTCGATCAGCAATTGAACATGTCCGCACGACGCCGCGCCGTTGTCGGAGGCGGAGAGCAACGCCTTCACATCGTCTAATGTGAAACCGATGGCCTGAGCGGTTCGGATGAACTTGAGCTTCTGTAACGATTCGTCGCTGTACAGCCGGTAATTGCCGGCACTGCGATTCTCAGGCTGCACGAGACCAACCCGTTCGTAGTAACGGATCGTGGTGGTCGGAACATCCGCCGCCTGAGCCAGCTGACTGATGGTGTAGCGTTCATTCATCGTGTTCGGCAACTCGCTTTCCTTACCAAATTGTGCCGATTTGGGGCCACAACTACAAAAACTGAAAAAGAGGCTTGACCTTACACTCAAGTACAACGTCGATAATACGGGAACAACAATAATCCTCCAAGATCAACATCTCCCACAAAGATCAAGAAAGATGGTGTACCGATGAAGGTAGAAACTCAAATGGAAACGGAAGCAGTGCGACGAGTCGAATGCCCATCCTGCGGAGAGACAGCGAAACGAGTGAGTACGATTACTCTGGGTGCGTTGCTCAGTGATGAGTTCGCCCGGTCGTTTAAAACGGACGGTCATTCCGGCTGTGCCTTAGACGGGGCAGGCTGTACCGCAAATCAGGAAGACACTGGCTGGCGATTCTGTGAGTCCACAGATTGCGACGTGGTGTATTTTTCGGAAGAAAGCCACACGACGTTCACGAAGTCGCAACTCAAGGTTGCGGTTGGTGTCAAGGAAACGTCCGGCGAGCGGCCTCTCTGCTACTGTTTCAAACACTCGGTAGCGACGATTAAAGAAGAACTTCGCACGGCTGGAAAGTCCGCAGCACTTGAAGACATACGGGCCAGAATGAAAGATCCCGGCTGCAGATGCGAAACTGAGAACCCATCTGGCTCGTGCTGTTTGGGAAGCGTCGGTAACGGTATCCAGATTGCTCAAACTGAATTGGGCATGAGTGATTCTGACACCGAGAAGCCCGCGCCACCGGCAACGCCATCCGGTAACAAAGGCGAAAAGATCGCCAAAGTCGGAACGCTTGTTTCGGCAATCATGGCTTCTGCTTGCTGTTGGTTGCCGCTTGTGCTGCTGGCGGTCGGTGTCTCCGGGGCAGGGATCGCAGCAACGCTGGAAGAGTATCGCCCCTACTTCATGGTCATCACGTTCGGCTTTCTTGGCGCCGCGTTCTACTACACATACCGACCGAAAAAAACGGCTGAGACCGCTAGTGGGCATGGTTGCTGTGCCGCTGAACCAACGGGCGGCGAAGACTGCTGTGCGCCAGCCAAAGG
>JAGQQS010000031.1 GCA_020426105.1 Planctomycetaceae bacterium | reverse complement strand
ACTCACATTCGGTGCGACTGTCGGTCGAACTTGATGTACTCGAGTCGTTTCCTGTCACGCACAGTTCAGAGCCCGTCACCGGACCATCAATAGCAGATGCGGGCATTGAGCCGCTGGCGGACGCGGTTGCGCCAGACACTCAGACAGCGATGGACGATGTCCTGGCCACCGAAGGCATTGCTCCCGATGTGAAGGAATTCCGAACAATCATTTGGCAGTTTGAACCGACGGGCGTAGTCTCATCCGGTCCATCATCGCTGCGTTCCGGACTGTACCGGATCGAATCAGATTCACTGGCATTGCAGACCGCGCTCAACCAGCAGGAAACTTTGACTGAAGGTGCTCCCGGCAATGACGAAACGTCCGTCGATCGGATGACACTCGAAGCGCTGTTATTTCCTCCCACGGATGTGAGTGGGATGAACAGGAACGCAGAGACTGATTCCGCCAACGGAACAGAGCGTGGTGTCCCGGTCCCATTGTTTGATCTCGTGCCGGAAATTGTTGGTTGCCGATTTGAATATTTCAGCGGATCCATGTGGGTGAATTCATGGAACAGCATACAACAGCAGGGACTGCCGCTGGCAGTCCGTGTTCGTTTACATTTTGTAAGTTCAGAAAATCTTGAAAAACTATCGCTTGCTTTCGGTGAGCCGGCGACGACAGAAACTCCATTTGATGACGCGCTGAACGCCACCGCCGCAGGAAGTGACTCAGTGCCGTTTTCGCCGCTGCAGGAGAATCAACCCACCGAATCGCTCAACAACATCCCGACGCACAAGTTTGAACGAATCATCCTGCTGCAGCCGGTTACCGGGCCGATGCCGGATTCAGACACATTGGAAAAACTCAACGAATTGTCAGGCAGCGATGACTCTCTGATCCCTGGAGGTGCCTTGTGAAACCTCGCCGACAATCTGGATCCCGCGACGGAGTTGTCTTAATCGTAGTCCTCGTCCTCGTCCTTATGATTGCGCTGGCCGGATTTGGATTCCTCGCGGCAATATCGACCGAATATGAAGGGGCTCGGCTGAACGGAAACATGCTGCAGGCTCAACAGACACTGGCGTCCGCGGAATCAGTGTTGAACTGGTTTACGGGCCTGACGCGAAAAGAACAACTTGCGCTGGGGGGCTGGTATCATAATCCGAGACTCTTTCGAGGCAGACTAGTAGAACCTCTCGGGCCGGTCACAGACGCATCATCAACGACGATGACGGGACTGGCAGACGAGCAACCGCTCGAGACTGGTGCTGTGGACGACCGCTGGCGATTTTCCGTAGTCTCTCTGGATTCGGGACCGGATCAAAACGCTGTGCTTCGCTTTGGACTGCAGGATGAATCGAGCAAGCTGCACCTGGCCAATATTTTGCGGTGGGAACAGGCGAGTCCTGGGCAGGGGCGCGCAGCGCTGATGCAGCTACCCGGCATGACCGATGCCGTCGCTGACTGCATTCTGGACTGGATGGACAGCGATACTCAGCCCCGCGAGTCTGGAGCCGAGAGCGACTACTACCAGACACTTGATCGTCCGTATGCTGCCGCGAATACCGTCCCTCAACGACTCTCAGAACTGCTGTATGTCAAAGGTGTCACGCGACGGATGCTGTTCGGCATCCGGAATGCTGATCCCATGGCGACAGACAGCCAGATGTTGCCCGAGTCGATTTCCTCCGGTTCGGATTCAAATTTCGATTCTCCTCAGGACCCATCTCTCGCAGGGCTTGGCTGGAAACATTTCCTGACGCTGAATTCTGCTGAACGCAATCAAAATCAATCAGGACAACCGCGGATTTTTCTGAATGCTGACAGCCTTGCACCGCTGGAACAGCAGCTGACGGCCGTGTTGCCTCAGAATCTTGTCCGGTACATCCTGCTGGCTCGAGTCTATGGCGTGAGCTTGACGCCTGGCTCTGGTGTTGAACCTGCGGCGGCCGCGTTTTCCGTATCGATGGCCCCGGCGTTTTCGATTACCTCACCGGCAGATTTGATCGATTCTGTCATACAGCTGCCAGCGTCAGCCGGGGGGATTGTGGTGCAAAGTCCTTTGCAGAGCAGCAGCCCTGATTTTCCAGCCTTAGTGACAGCGTTTTTTGACAATGTGACGACGGTTCGCGAGTCCACGATACCGGGGCGAATCAATATCGCGAATGCTTCTGAAACTGTTTTGAGAACGATTCCCGGAATGACGTCGGAGCTGATCTCACAGATCGTGACGATTCGCGACTCGCTTGAGACGCCTCAGGCGGATTCTGTGGCGTGGTTGTTGTTTCGCAACGTGGTCAGCCTGGAGATGTTTCGAAAACTGTTTCCGGAAATCACCGTCGGCGGAGATGTGTTCCAATGTGAAATTGTTGTGCATCGCTCAATTGGAGGTCCGACGCTGAGGCAAAATCTCATGCTGGATGCTGCATCCTCGCCGACGAAGCGACTACAATGGATGGATGTCTCCGAGACACGACTGCAGTATTCGCAACGGTTGCTCGTTCCTTCACGGCCCTGAGTGTCAGGGGGAGCAGCCGAAATGATTCTACCAAACCATCTGTAGTGGACGAGGCGACGAGTCCTTCACAAGCCAGCCTGCAAATTGATTCATGCTCCGATTGCCGTCCTGTTTACTTAGAAAATTTCGTTTCGACCATGGCACGCTTTCTCGTTCTCAATTGGAATGCCCGCACACTGCGTTACATTCACGCGGATGCTGATCGTCAGGGTCGGCTCCGCGTTGTGGATGCGGGACAGGATGAACTGGATCTGACTGGTGATACGCATACCGCAGTCGTAACGGGCGTACAACAACTCGTATCAAGGCTGAAGGCTGACAAATCGCGGGTTCTGATCCTGATTAATCGTGGCTCCGTGGACTCAGCCACACTGACGGCTCCTCCCGCGGCTGAGTCCGAGTTGCCTGCGCTGGTTCAGAATATGGCCGTGCGGGATATTCCAGGTGCCACTGAACAGACGCCGATCGACTTTATCGCCTATCCACAGCAGGCTGATGGAACCCGGTCGATTCGAGCGATGGCTTTGGTGGCCGAAGATTACCTGCTGGTTCGCCAATTGATTCAGCAAATCGGCAGCAAGTCGCAACGCGTACTTGTCAACACACATCCGTTGCGAGCGTACGTGCCGACGGAGATCCAAAAAGAGCTGCTTTCCGACGTTGCCTCTGACAGAGCGACCCTTGTTGTCAGTCGTGGTGATGATGTCGCAGACGTCCTGTTATGTGTAGGCGGATTACCATTTCTTTCACGCACGATTCGACTCGCGGCGGACGTCTCTCAGGTCGAAATTAATCACTACCTTCAGGCGGAAACTCAGCGCACGCTGATTTCTGCTGGCGGTCAGATGGCGCAACAGCCGAAAATCGCCCATGTGGTAATTGTGGGGAATGAACAGCAAACGGACGGCCTGGATTTGGTCCTGTCTGAGCATTTTCAGGTTGCGGCCGTCGTTGTCCGCCCGATGTCGATGCTGGCTGATCCTGACCTCAGTCTGCCGCTGATCAATCTTGTGAACTCCGGCAGCTTTGCACCGCTGCTGGCCGCAGCCTTCGAAGACGCAACGTCCATTGTACCGGCCATCGACTTTGCCAATCCTCGTCGGCCGCCACTGGCCGTCAACCGAAATAAGCAGATCGCTGCAATCGCGGCAGCGGTGCTGTTGTCAATCGGCGGGGGCTACTACTATGTGTCTTCGCAGTTTGCCGAGATTGATGACGAAATCGCAGTGCACGTCACCCGGCTGAACGAACTAAATTCCATAGTCAAAGATACGCAGGCCAAAAGACAGTTGGCAACAACCCTGGCAGCGTGGGAAAAAAATCGTATCAGCTGGCCGGATGAACTTCTTGATCTGACAAACAGGATCCCGGCCAGGCCAGGTCTGACCGTTCAGCAGCTGTCAATTTCCTCTGCAGGCCCGGGTACCGCCGTTGCTACCTTTCGTGGAATCGGCAAACAGCCCGAACTGATCGCGCAAATGGAAAGTAATCTTCGCGACAAATACCATGACATTCGGGTACCCGGCGTACGTGAGCAGCAGGACGGCAACAAAGTGACGTCGGCATTTCAGGCCACATTGACGATTCGAAAACGCCCCGCGTCGCTGTATGCGTCCTCAGACGCCGCCAGTTCCGGTGCTGATCCTGCTGACAAGCGAACGTCAGACGCCGCCGTAAAGGTTGAAAAGGCTGAATCGTCACCAGCAGCCGGGAAGGTTGTTCAGAAGCCATGAAACCAACGCGTAATCAGATACTGCTGGCCATTCTTGCTGTGGTCGCCGCGCTTCAGATCGGGGACTGGGTGCTGAATACGATGATTCAGGGACCTCTGCTGGCACGTCGCGCCAGGCTGGACCAGCTGCAGCAGGACATTAAAAAGCGGGAATCCGTGCTGGCCGAAGCACGAGACGCGGGAAAGAAGATCGCGGCGTGGCAAAAACAATCGCTTCCGGCTGATCCGGAAGTCACACGCTCAGTTTATCGCAGCTGGTTACTGACCGTTGTCAAGAGCGCGAAACTTCGAAATGCCACCGTTGATTCAGGTTCACCGTCCAGCCGCCGGGCGAAAGATCGAAAGGTTATCTATCGCAGCATGCCATTCAGTATCCGCGCTCGCGGGGCACTCGCTGAATTTAACGAGTTCTTGTTTGTATTCACAAAGGCCGGCTATCTGCATCAGATCACCAGCATGACACTCAATCCCATCGGTAATACAGGTCAGTTCGATATTTCTCTGGCTATTGAAACACTGTTGCTGCCTGAGCGAAAAGGGCACGAATTGAATGCTGCTTCGTCCGGACTGCCGGCTTCAGCCGATTTTAAGGACTACGCCGCGATCGCCAAAAACAATATCTTCGGCATTGGAATTAACGCCGCTGATCCGATGCAGCATACGATGATCAGTGGGATCACATTCAGCAATGGAAAGCCACAGGTATGGATCACAGAACAATTGTCCGACAAAGTCACTCAGGTCGATGCCGGTGCAGAATTCGATACCGTGGCCCTGAGTGGTCGAGTACTCGAAGTGCGTGACCAGGAGGTGGTGATAGAATCGGCCGGAGACCGCATGCTGTTCCCGATTGGGCAACCCTTCGCTGCTGCCAAACTAATTGAGACGACCGAATGAGCGATCTCTACGGCGGCTCGAATGCTCCATTTGCAGACTGCGACAGGATCGAATAAAGCAGGCGGCAGGCGTCGCCGCGCCGGATCGGCTCTTTGGGGACGATACCGAGATCCGACAACAACTGCTCGCAACTCGGACCTCCACAGGCGTCGTCAAGCATGCTCACAAATTCTCCCGCGCTGACGGGCCGAAGGTTCGCGGTTTCAGCCTGATAGTGGGCTCGAGCGGACTCACTGAAGTCTGTGATCTCGTGCCGGAGCAGGGCCGCTGTGTGATTCGACCATGCCTGGGCAAGTGACACTTCGAGAGTTTTTGTCGGTTGGGCGTCATACGACCCAAAGTATCCTTGTGTTCCGAGATACTGGACGGCGGCATACCAATTCGCTCCGGCATGTTGCTCCACATCATTAAAGAAACTCAGCATGATCCGCTGCTCGGCAAGCCGCTTTTGCAGAACGGCAATATGGATCTCAGCTACCGAACAATTCCCGCGAGCGGCCTCAATCGCCCCCCACGCAGCGGCCTCACCGATGGCCATCCATGTCGGTTCGAGACGAATGGCACCCCAGCCAATGTGACTCGACGACACACAGACCGGAACGACCAGATTATCCAGATCCGGCGACAGGAGTGTCTGCCATGATATCTGCCCCGGGACCGTGACATTTTTGAGCAACAATTCGCCCTCCCAGTGGCTCCCGGGAACTTTTTCCGGTGTGCATGCATGAGAGTCAAGGAACCACTCGGTGATTCCAATGGCATCCGCATGGATCGGCGCACGTTTCATTCCTGCTGCGGGAAGTGCATCTTGTTCGGTAAACACTGCGCGACCAACAAGCCGCCTTGTTTCCCGCATGTAGATTTCGTAAGGCAGATGATGATTGTCCTGAAATTCGTCCTTTGGCAGTCCCCATTGCTGCCATTCCCTGCGAACCTCCTCGGGCAATGAATCGTCGTTCTGCAGAAAGTACAACAATCCCAGCGTCAGTTCAGCATGGGCGGTCCAAACTCTTTTTCGGACGTTCCAGTCACCGGTCACATAGTCGGTCTGCACTCCCAGAACTTCCGGGAGGTTCCAGTACGTCTTTTGGTTCGGAAGTTTTGTGCCCGGTGTTCTGTGACTCCAGTTAACTCGCGTTTCCAAATCATGGACAAGTTGCTCCCGGTCATAATTGTTCGGACGCGTAACCGGAATGCGATTTGCCGGATCGTTCGTTAACAGAGTGCGGAGGTTATACGCCTGCACATGGGGATCACTGGCTCCTGAACCCGGCGTTTCCACGATTTCGTACCAGTTGTCATAGTGTACCAGATTCATCCGGCGATATTCCGCGAGGTATTCGGGATCGATATGAGCGGGCGGCCAGGGAACTGATCGCATGAAGATTCGTCCGGCATGTGATTCCTGAAATTGCTCCCGGGCTTCACGCCCCGTGCGGCAGGGAACGGCCAGTGCGGCAAGATCGCCTTCGTATGAGCAGTCCGCAATCGTTGCAGCGCTGACTGTTATTTCCTCTGTTCCGTGCATCGACCGAAATCGGACCTGCTCGATATTTCGTCCCTGCATGAGGACCTCAGCCGGGAAAAATCTCCTGATGACTTCGATACGTGATTCTTTCGTCAACATCTCGGTGAGGATTCGCTCCACAACGTGAGCCTCAAACTTGGTTTTGGCGTACCGCGGCATACTGCGCCGATAATTCTCCGAGTCCGCGCCGTAAGCGTCACGATAATAGCTGTGGATCGAGGCCCGCAATTCGTCGTAGAGCGGTGCGCGGTCCCCATTGTAGAGCGTGTCCATCGTACTGAGTCCGCTGGTCAGGAGGCCACCCAAATGCTCTGCATGCGTGACCAGCACAACGTTCATTCCTTCACGCGCTGCACGGACGGCGCACGCAATTCCTCCCGGCGTCGAACCGTACACAAGCAGGTCATGAACTGTCGCATTTGAGGAAACCCGAGCAGGCCGGGAACATAATTCAAAGTGACGACGTTCTTGTCCAATGGTCAATTTTGTCACGTCACGAGTGGATCCATCGAAATCAGAACGATCAATGGCAGATTTGATTGCGGGTGACACTGTCCGCGCGACATTCACTCCAGACTCTGGATCGTCGGCCACTGCGCCGTAGCCACAAACGGCAATCGTGGCACTGATCAAAGCGGCAAGCACGATTCCCTGTTCGCGATTCTTGTGCATAACGCAGCTTCCGTCCGTATCTGGTGTAAATGAAAGGTAATGAGCCTTCAAGCGAAAAGAGGCGACGGGATAAACTCGTTACGGAACGCTCGCTTCGAATTCAGCCATCCTCGAATGCAGTTTTAATGACGCGTGGCTCGCCGGTTCTGCCGCTTTTGGAATCGCACATCGTGTGCTGCCCGCCAGAATCGGATGCACTGAGTTTGAGAGCTTATCAGCGGTTTGCATGCGCAGGGGGCGAGGCACGTCTGGATCTCGTGAGGAGCCATCGACGAAAGACTTTCCTCCTGAATAAAGTGACCAGTTCGATTGGCACTGGCCATGGCATCTGGCTGAGTGACTGTATCTGCGAATTCAGGATTGAAGTGCGACGGCACATCAATTTGTTTGATTTCAAGTGGTCCCAATCCGGATACCGCATGCCGTTGTGTGTTGATCTCAAATCGGGTCGTGTGCCCCGTCGACGAAGTCAGCGTCGATTTCAGGATTCCGTTTGCCGTCATGGTTGTTTCGAGAATGTGGTCACGATACTGCCGACTCAATCCCGTGAGTTCTTTCATCAGCGAGCGGAATCCTTCGGTGAACCCGGGGGTCTGCGCCCAGATTTCTTGATTGAAGTCAAAAAATGAAACTGTTTCTGCGCCGGACAGCATCGCCTGCCACGCCATGACACGCAGTTCATTGATTTCCGGAAGTTTATTTTTTGGGGGCAGTACCCATGTCTGCAGGATGACGACCAGCGGCAGTTCGCGATCGGCCATTTTCATCAGCTTACGACTGCGCTGGATGATAAAATAGACGTCATCCAGCGGGGCCTCATGCAAATCCGGATAGGGCATAATTCTCATCACATCCGCAGCCTGGTACAGGATAGAATAGTACTCAAATTGAGCACTGTTCAGGCTGGCCATTGGCCCCCAATGCGAAATCTCGATTCGGGCTGCCGGAAACTCCCGGCGAAACGTCGGTTTCAGTTGCTCATACAAATCACGGTAAAAACTGAATGGTGTTTCAGGTGTATTTCGATCCGGCTCATCCATCACGCTGAATCCAGTCAATGTTTCGGGATCCACTTCGCGCGCCCGTGCAATTCCACGTTCGATTTCCTCAGCCTTCGTGTCCTGAGCCCACCAGTTTCCAAGCACGACTTTCAGGCCCTCGCGGGTCGCTGCCGTGTGATGATTGGGGCGGTCGAGGATCACCTGGGTGAAACCCAGTGACTTTAATTCGCTCAGGTCTTCTTCTGAACGAGGGCAATACATTTCAAACTGTTGCGACACCCGTCCGCGAAAAGTTGTCCCAATATACCCTGCAATATCCTGCTGCCGCACATCGTCCGGATCTTTCGAGGACATTGGCAGTTCTGATCCCAGGGATGAAACTTCGTCAGCAGGTTCCTGTGCTGTGACTGGAAAAACAGACAGACAAAACAGAAAAATTACGCTGGCAAAACGGCGATGCAGGGGTTCACAAGAAAACATATTCGTAGTCTCAGCACGGAGGATTGAATACTGTGACGGTCAATCTGGTTCACCCGTTATGTCCACTGCAAATTCGCGGGGTACGTGGCGAGTTTGCACACGCACAGAACCGTTAAGGGCAGCAGGAATATCGGGAATACGGGGCACACGCGTCCAATATACACTTCAGCGCTGGACACGCAAACACGGGGGCGGCCCGCGGGTGTTTCACCCGATAACCTTACGATTTAACCGATCGTCGCATCTGGTTTGCACTGCTCCGGCGTCGACCTGGTTTGCCCAACTGGCTTTGGCGACGCGTCGGTCTCGGGCTGATGCAACCATGCATCAGCGGACGCAAAGAGGGAATCGAGCACAGGCTCGGCATCAGCCCCGGAAAACGGCAACAGACGGGGCGGAGCTGATGAGAGTGACGCGACGGTAAACGTGAGAGAAAGACTCCATGCTGACGCCCCACCTGAACTGTCAAATGCCCGAATCCAGGTGCGGTAGCTGACTCCGTTTGTCAAATCGGCCGTTGGTATGCACGACGTGGAAGTTAGATTGGTTTCGCTGATCTGCCGCAGGCCGGTGCTGAGATTCGTGAGCCAGACTTCGTAGCGAGTGGCTCCAGCGACTGCGGTCCATGAAATCAACGGCCTAACCGAATGACCGCCACCAGAGGGAGAGACGACTCGTGATGCCCTGCCGATCTCAAAATCGAACGGACTGCTCCACACATAGAAGCTGCCATTCAGATCACGCGCTCGAACCCAGGCACGATACGATGCCGTTGGAACAGCGTTCAAAGCCAGGTCTGAGCCGGAAACGGAAGTGTTATGAATGGCCGCTGCCGTTCCGGTTGTCAGGTTGTTAATCCAGACTTCGTATTGCAGTGCACCTGCGACTATAGACCATGTGAGAGTTGCCGGCGCCGCGAGACCCGCAGCAAGTACCGCCAGATTTGCAGGTGCGTAGTTTACGTTGATCAGAGCGGCAGAACTCCAGGCACTCAGGTCGCCCGCAGAATTTTTGCCGCGGACCCAAACTCTGTAAGTTCCAATCTCGAAGTTTGAAACTTCCAGTGAGTTACCACTGACGTTGACATTTCTATAATACTGAACGGTGGACGATGTCTGTCGGTCAATCCAGATATCATAGGCGGATGCACCCGTTATCGGCAGCCAGGCGATAGTAAAACTGCTGCCAGCAACGGTACGGCCGGAATCGTTGATGGTTGTGGCCGGCCGAACGTTCCAAACGGACGGCGAACTCCACAAACTCGCCTGGGCGTCTGAAGTAAAGCCCCGCACCCACACGCGGTATGTTCCGATGGGAAGATCCACGGTTGGTGTGTAGGAAGTCGTTGGGATGTTGGTAATGCCTATGACCCGAGATTCCCCGGTCGTCGTGTTGTTCACCCAGATCTCATACGTTGTTGCATTATTCACCGCGGTCCATGTGAACGTCGGTCGCGGCGTTGCCGCCGTCTGTACGCCGCCGGGGAGCAGCGGAGAAGTTCGATCGAGGACGGTCAGGGTGAGAGTCTCGGAGGCAACGCCTCCTGTCGCTGAAGCGGTAATGGTCGCCGTCCGGGTGCCATCAATCACGCCGTCATTCACGGAGGATACAGTAAATGTTGCGGACGTCTCGCCGGCAGGGATCTCCACATTCGCCGGCACTAAAACTTCCGATGTGTCGCTGGAAGACAGGCTTACAATGAGGCGCGATAATGTACTTCCGCTGCGAGTTACCGTAACAATTGTCGAGGTTGGTGTGCCGTTCTCATAAAGTGTGTCGGTGGCAGACTGGATCGTCAGTGCCCCGCTGACGAGTGTTGCGGAATTCGTTTCAAAATCAACTTTCACGTTGTCTGTTTCGACGACGACGTTGCCGGGGGTCCGAAAAGTCCGCGACGTGCCGTTCAGGGGAACTGTCACGGTGACGATGTACGTTCCCGCAGGCACGACAAGGCCATAGGCGCCCGAGACGCCGATCGTATCAGTGAACTCAGCGCCAGACGCCACGTTCACGGCAGTCACTGTGCCGCTGCGAATGGATTCACCAATTGTGTAAAAGTGGTTGTTGTTGGCGTCTGTATAGACAACACCGGTTATGTAGGGATTGAGATTGCGGCTGCCGAAGTCCACGGTGACCATCTCGGTCGACTGGTATGTTATTGGATCGTTCGCCGGCTTGAAGGCTCCGAATCTCGCCCCAATCCCGACTTCTTCCAGTTCCTCGAGCATGATGTTCTCGCGATGGCCGGGACTTCTGATCAGGCCTTCGTGGATTTCATCGATGTAAACTGTCTGTGAAGCAGTGATTGTCTTTGCCGCGTATCCGATGTTTTCAGCGACGAGGTTCCAGATGTACCCCTGATTTGTGATTCGTTCGTCAAATGAAGTTCCTGAACCCAAAGTCGTATGATCGAAAAAATCGCGATCGAGCATATCCTGAGAATGCAGAGCTGCCGCTGTCCCTAACTGTTGCTGCGGCGCGAGCGGCTGTTTGGGGGACGCTGAAATTGCATCCGCGGGAGGAATATTGTCGTTCAGCCCGATGGCGTACCGACCAGCCTCAGCCACTGGATTGGCTCGAGCCCGGTTGATGAGTTCCAGCATGTATTGTTCACTGTCCGTCAACGTCGGCGCGGTCAGTAACAAGCGGGTTTCCAGCGGATCGATCTTACCGACAAGCCGAATGCGTCCGCCACGGCGTGATTGTCGTGAAATTTGTCGAGTCTTAAAACAATCGAGCAACCCCATGCGGCACGCTTTCCTGAATCATGGTGCGGGGGGAGTTGCTGCACCTGCGCTGGATCGGACACAAGCCGCGGCAAAGGTTCATGCATGCCGCTGAAAACGGAAAGTCCCGATTATATCCTGCACCACAAACTACGAAAGCCCAGTTTTCGAGGCGTGCGGATTCCGCGAAACAGTTTGTTTCTGAGGTGGTCAGCGCGATTCTTCCGATTCGGCATTTTCTGCGGGGGCCGGCGCCGCATGCGGCGCAGCCGACAGACATCACATCGTTTCGGCGTTGACTCAGCTTTGCATCAAAGTGACGCTCTGCCTGAATTTACGCTCAGACCGGAAATTGCGTATCCGAATGAGTTTGTGAGTTCGCAGCCTGTCAGCGCCCCGCCACTTTTGCCAATCACCCATCGAGAGAGGCCTGTGACGCTGTACGCAACGGAGTCCCTGAGCCACGAGAACTGTAGTTCCGTCCCGATCTGCGGCGTCACCTCGGATTGAAGACAAATGCCTTCGCGGGAGTAATTCACGACCGATGCCGCGTAAGACACCGAGTGCGGCTCAAGCCAGTTGAGGGTTCCGACAATGTTTGATGGATAGCGGATGCTTTTCCTCGCACATCCAGATTCCTGCACGACAAACTCATCCGGGATCTGTTCATCGAGTACAATCCCCATCTCAACCTCGGACTGCTTTTGTTCGCGCCAATGGACTCTGCCAGGAATGGCAAGTTCGACATTTGAAAACTGCGAAAGAAATCCCAGCACCACCTTCTGGCCAATAAACCACTCACCCGGGCTGCAAAGCAAAACGTCAAACCCAATCGCCTGAACAATTGAGCCCTGCTTCCGAACATTTCCCGAAGTGATCAAAACTTTGGGGCGGCCGTCTTCCGACAGGCGAAAGCGAGGACGCCCCAGGCGGCCTCGAAGCGTCGTCATAAATCTGGAAGACGAATTCAGCATTGAATGGCTCCGGCAAATGGTGTGGTACACAATGTCCGGGAAGTCTCGAACCATTCGTAGTCGAGTTGCCTTCAACTTGCACAAATCGCTAAAGAATCACAAAATCGCGGGACTGATCATGCGGGGAATCCGCAGTACTCGGACCTGCGAATGACCGCCCCTGCAGGTTCACCCTACTGAAGACTCCGTATGCGACAGCAGTCATCAGGTGCACGCGACACGATCAGCGCAGCATGAGACCTAGTGCAATGTCAGCCTTGAAATG
>JAGQQS010000430.1 GCA_020426105.1 Planctomycetaceae bacterium | reverse complement strand
CAAGCTGACGCATGCCGCTCGCCGATTGTTTCACGCAAGACCGGGGCACACTATTCCGGCTTGAAGGCCTCAGTCGCCGCTTTTGCTTTTTCCGCTGCCTCTTTCTGCCGTTCCTGCATTTGTTTCATCATATTTTCCTGGGCATCAATCATCCGCGCAAGCATGTGGTTGGCGAGGGCTTTGCCAATCGCAGCCTGGACAAGAAGACCGCTTTCGTCGGCCTGCACAGACAACGACGCCTGCTGTGCACCACCCAGATCGAAAACACGCTGCATGATCGGATGAGGCTTGTCGCTGCTTTCCCAAACACGTTCAAAGATGAGGGGGGTCGGCGGGAACCACCAGGAATTCTCATCCAACCAGTGTGGCAGCGGAGCGATGCCGGATGGATCGTCCTGCGGATACGCCAGCCAGCGTTCCATATCGATTTTTGCACTTAGCAAAGGAGTGTGATACGCCAGTCCGCCTTCATGGCAGCGATCAATGGATTGACGAAGTATCTCTTTTGCGCTTTCGGCACCGGCAGCAAACCACAGGCGATTGCCTTCGTGCATCAGATAAATGTGCGTGACCCGAATACCTGTGACCGCTTCGATTTCTGCCAGGTCTTTCTCGGGCCACAGAACCTGCATGATAGTTTGACCGTCAACTTCGGTGAGAGTAATGTTCTCTGCGTCGCCTGGCGGAGCGTTGTCCGCGTGAGTCATGAAATAATGCAGACTCCGCAACAATTGAGGATTGTCGCTCACCTGCAGACCGCCATAAAATGCGCCGCCGGAGGTTTCTGACCAGCCGATTTTGGCCAGGAATTCCAGATTGCGATGTTCGGCGATGCCGGTGAGTGTTTCAGAGAGGACTTTTGCAACATCCACCATCGCCGCGTCACCGCCGGAAACTTTATCGATCGATTCCTCAAGCCATGTGCCGGTTGCCAGCAGAGCGGCTGGGGCTTCCTCCGGAAATCGCACACACAAGTGAATCGTCGCGGCCGCATTGTCATTCAGAATCGGGGCAAACTGGCTGAATCCTTCCGCGGATTGAAGCTGTCGCGTCAGCTCGCTGTTGTTGCGTGCCCGAATCCGGAGCTCGCCGCGCAGTGAATCATCTTCGTCAGACGCAAATCGCATCCAGCCCGATGAGTTATCGATGTCGAACAACACAGCCTTCGTCAGTGCCAGGCCCAGATCACCGGAAGAACGCCGCATATTGTACGCCGTTTCCGATTCACCGTCATGCTGCTGAAGTTGCGTGCCTACGGCGGATGTCAGCATGTTCCAGCCGAGTTGCCGGATGCCGATCGGGATGCGATCAAGGTACGCATCAAAACCCAGATCATTCGAGCTGCTGACACTGCTTGTCACAGTCGCCGCCGATGGCAACTCCATTGCCAGCAGTTCTTCGAACGTGGCTTTGTAGAGCACATTGTCAGCGATGCGACAGTATTCGGTCATCGAAGTCGTCGTTTCAAGAATTTTCTTGCCGTCTTTTTCCAGGATTTTCTGTTCAGTCTTCCACTGTCCGTTTCGACGACCGTTGTTTGCCGTCACCTGCGATTCGTCGTAGTTGTCGGGAAGTGGTGACGAGTTTGAATATCGATATCCAGACTTAAAACAGCCGTTTCCGAGATCTTCCAGATAGCCATTTTCACCAAAGTTTGCTTTCCCGGCGTTCAACATGCGACGTGCATCATGTTCATCAGCGACAGGCTGAAAACTGACCGATTCAAAAGACGGAATGACTCCGGCCACCATATACCATGCAACACCATAAACAGGCTCATCAATACCGGCCTGCATGCCGTCAGCCTGTGCCAGAGTCTCGCTCTTTTCAAACTCATTGCGGAGCATCGAGCCGATGTTGAGCCGCTCCGTCAGGGACATCATATAATCGATCATTCGCCGGGGAGTCACATCACGGGCGTACCAGATCGCGATCGGTTTGTCGGCGATCTTTCCGTTGATTTGCGCATCGGCGAATTGTGAAAACACGACGACCAGCAAACAGGCAGGCAATAACAGGCGAAATCTGGCGGTGGCAAAGCGGAGTGCTTCGTATAACATCATGGAATTGTCCGAATGAAATACAAAAGGCGGGGTAGATCAGGAGTTCTGAACCTGAAGAGAAGAGTCACAAACGCCGATGATTTGTCTATCAATCGGCCGGAATCAGGCGACGCTGCGAAGCATTTTTGTGAGGCTTCTTGAGTGATGGAATGGTGGAGTGATTGTCTTCATTCAAC
>JAGQQS010000429.1 GCA_020426105.1 Planctomycetaceae bacterium | reverse complement strand
TGCGGCGGCGGGATGAACCATCGGATGGGACTGTATGACGGGATTCTGATCAAAGATAACCATATTGCGGCACGCGGCGAAGCAACCTGTGCGGCCGCCGTTCGCGATGCACGGAATTATGCCAGATCGCACGGGGTCAATCCTCGCATCGAAATTGAAGTTGATTCCCTGCAACAACTGCAGGACGCATTACACGAATCACCGGAAATCATCCTGCTCGACAATATGCCACCTGAGACATTGCGACAGGCCGTGGCTGTGCGAGACGCATCGGGATCTCCTGCTACGGAACTTGAAGCATCGGGCGGTGTGACATTGGACACGGTCCGTGCCATTGCGGAGAGCGGTGTTGATCGCATCAGTATCGGAAGTCTGACACACTCGTCGCCGGCGCTCGATATCGGATTTGACTGGCCATGGCAGGGGTGACTGGGTTCTGCACCGTCGCGGCATCGCATGGCAAACGGTCTGACTCAAAAGCCTTTTAGGCGAGAGGCAGAAAAGAATTTGCTGTAGTGGACGAGGTCACGAGTCCCCGAATGCGAAGGACTCGTCGCGTCGTCCACTACGTCTGGTATGGTAGAATTATTTCTACCGCTCGCTTTACGACAATGGGCAGGTGAGGCGAAATCTTACCGTTGTGCATCTGCTGCCGAACCTCGCAACATGCTCTGTGTCGTCTGTGTGATCACAAAATGCGGGAATTTCTGACCTGTCAGGGTTGGGCTGGGGATCGACTTGAATCTCAGGTTGAATGCTTGCTATCCTTCGTGCCCAATCCGCGGTAGTGGCGAAATTGGCAGACGCGCACGCTTGAGGGGCGTGTGGGGTAACCCGTGCAGGTTCAAGTCCTGTCTACCGCAGTTCAACACGATAAGAGGCTGTGATTTTTAAAAATCACAGCCTCATTTCCTGCGCTGCACGGAGGGGGCACAAAATGGTCGGTCAGCCGGTAGAGACTGAAATTGGATTCGAGTTTTGCGTGGCTGATTTTTGTCGACTCGTCGCTGCAGAACTGAAAGTTTCGCTCAGTCAGGTCGAAGGCGCTGTGCGATTGTTGGATGAGGGTAATACGCTTCCCTTTATTGCTCGCTATCGAAAAGAGGCCACACAGGGACTTGATGAACGCCAGCTGCGAGCCATTGAGGACATGCTGGCCCGAGCCCGTGAGCTGGCGGCTCGAAAAAACACGATTTTGAAAACCATTGCCGAGCAGGGAAAGCTGACGCAGGCACTCCGAGTGCAGATCGAGCAATGTTCCGACAGCAGACTTCTGGAAGATCTTTATCTTCCCTATCGACCGAAGAAGAAAACGCGTGCTTCGATGGCGCGGGAACGCGGACTGCAGCCGCTGGCCGATATTCTGCTGGGACAGCAGCGGCTTTCCGGGAGTCGCCGTGAAGTCCTCAAGGCGTTTGTCACTTCAGCAAACGACGTTGCCGACGAAGAGGCAGCGATTCGTGGTGCGTGCGACATCGTGGCGGAAGTCTGGGCAGAAACACCTGCCAATCGACAATGGATGGTTGAACAGGTGCAGCGTGCCGAATTGGTCTCTGCGGTGAAGAAGGGAAAAGCGGAGGAAGGCAGGAAGTTCGAAAACTATTTCGATTGCAGGGAGCACGTTGCAAAAATGCCGGCGCATCGATTTCTCGCCATGCAGCGTGGTGAGGCCGAGGGTGTCCTCCGGCTGAGCTGGTCGATGGATGACGAAGCTCATCAACGGCAACTGAAATCAAGACTCATTACGAATCCAAATTTCGAATTCCACTCGGAACTCGAGGAAGCTGTCACCGATTGTTATAAACGACTGCTGCGTCCGGCGGGCGAAAACGTGCTGATGCAGCAGTTGAAGGAAAAAGCGGACGCAGAAGCGGTTCAGGTGTTTGCCAAAAACATGCGTTATCTGCTCATGGCCGCTCCGGCCGGGCCACAGGTAACCATCGGCATCGACCCGGGGTTTCGTACCGGCTGCAAGGTGGCGGTGGTCGATGCGACCGGGCAGTTTCTGGCCAGTGAAACGATTTATCCTACGCCGCCGCGCGAGGAAAAAGACAAAGCAGCTGCAACATTGTTGCGGCTGATTCGCGATTACACAGCCACGCTGATTTCGATCGGGAACGGGACCGCCTCACGCGAAACAGATCGTTTCGTTTCGGAGCTGATTCGGCAACACAATCTGAAGATTACCAAAGTAGTTGTCAATGAAGCCGGGGCGTCGGTCTATTCGGCAAGCGAAG
>JAGQQS010000428.1 GCA_020426105.1 Planctomycetaceae bacterium | reverse complement strand
GTGAGTCTTCCTCCCTGTCGCAGCCAGGCGACGACATGGGCCCACGGCGCCAGCAGCAGCTTCATCCCGACGGTTGGCCGGTGTGGGTAATTAAACAGCCAGCGGCCGATTCGACTATTCGGCCAGCGCGAAAGTATCTGGAGGGCGACACTGCCCACCACATTGGAAAGATTGCGCTGGTGAGTGATTCTGATATCGCCATAGCCGCACTGTTTCAGCAATGTGCAAATGGACGCCGGCGTGAAATGATGCAGATGGCGGGGCAGTTCGAGAACAAACCAGTTCTTTCCGAAAAACGCCGCCTCCCAGCATCCGGCGTTGGGAATGCTGAAGAGCAGTTGACCACCTGGTTTCAGCAAAGCGTGAATGCGCTGCAGCGTCTCGCGTGGATCCGGTACGTGCTCGATCACCATCCACGCTGCGGCAAGGTCGAACGATGCCAGCTGCAGCTCGACATTTTCAAGCATCCCTGTGTGAACTTCCAGCCCGAGATTCCTCGCGATTTCAGCGGGCCGAACACCGGGTTCTACTCCCGTCGTCTTCCATCCGGCTTCCTTTAATCGGATGAGATATTCGCCGGTCGCACAGCCGATTTCCAGGGCTCGGGGCGCCGCTTGTTTCTCCTGGACCCGGACGGTACCTGACACTTTGACGGAAGACGGGACCGGCTGACTACGGTCCTCAATGAGCCAGTTATACAGCCGTTTTAAACCGGGAATATATCGCAGCGGAAGGATGCGCAGATACAGCGGCCTTTCCGCGGATACGGGCTGGTGGTTTGCTCCCGAGGATGCTGAGCCCTCATCGGACGAGACTTTATCCGCGTGATTTGTTTGATGGGGACCGTAGTGATCGGGATAACAGTCCCCCAGACTTTCCGCTACTGGACGAGGATTCATAAAGCGGTGCTGACAGTTGTTGCATTTCTCCACCTTAAACTCGCCGGGTATCCCGCACAAATTGTCTTTTGACGTTTGGATCAGCGTGGTATCTACAGAATGGCATAGCGGACACGCGATGTATTCCAGCCGAAGAATACCGACTGTAATCGTGCCGCGTCCCACAGCATCTGTCGTTTCATCTCTTCGAGCAGGATGTTCAGTCATGATGGCCTTCAATTCCGTGCCACTCTTTTCGCGTTCGCTGCCAGATCAATGTCCACAGCGGAACCTGCACACATCCGACACCAAGCAGGTATCCCAAAGCAACACCTGTATTGCCGTAGTATCTGCAAAACCACACCTGCAGTGTCGCCACCGTCAGACTGGAAATGATCGATGCGATGAGGAACGGATCTCGTTTGTGAGCGCGGACATACAGATTCGTGCACAACGCGAATTGCATCAGTACCATTGCCGCAGCGAGGAGAAGCGTTGCTTCGATCGGAAGCATTCGTCCCGAAAGTCGTTGAAACAGCCATTCGTCCCGGGTCCCGAGCCACCAGACGACACTGCAAAAGCCAGCGACGGCCACTGTCATTGCCATCATCGAAAGTCGTGTCTGTCGAAAAAACAATCGATCCAGTTCCGCATACCTTTTGTGGGCGATCAATCCACCGAATGCCGGACGACGTGTTTCGATCCATGCAAGTGATGCGCCTTGCAGACCGGTCAGAATCATCCACGTCATGCCTAGCTGAGCGGCTTCACCTTCGGGTCGATACCTGAAGACAAACAGGAGGGGCAGCGAATTCGCGAACCACAGCAGAATCCCCTGCACTGCGATCCGCCATTGCAAGGGCAGGATTTCGACTTTCCAGTCTACCTGATCCTGTTGGGGTGGTGTTCGGAAAACTTCGAAGAATGAGCGATAGCGAAAGGCCACAAGATAGCTTTCATAACCTAGACGCACCAGGGCCGAAGCGACCAGCGCCCAAAGTCCGAAGCCATTAATGATGGCAATCCAGACTACGAAAGTTCCACCGAGTGCCTGGAAAAAACGAATCCGGTTCATAACAGCCAGTTGATTGCAGCCTTCCAGAATCGCGGTCAGCGGTAGTAAAGGAAGCTGCAGACTATTGACCAGCACCAACGCCATCCACGGCAACATCCACGCCACACTTTCGCGGGTCTGCGTCGCACTTCCGGCTGCTGCTGCATTACTGTCAAAAAAATATATCCCGCTTACCGTGATCGCGGCTGCAAAAATCACTGCGGCCATTCCGTACCACCTCAGCATTTTCCGTCCGAGGGATACGAGTCGTGACATGGCTTTGGCGTCGCCCACGATTCTTCCGTCGTGCAGCGACAGTTTCGACCATTCATGGCTGCTGACGCTGATCAGCACTACATGCAGTCCCAGTTCAACAAACACCTGCATGCCCAGCATATTGCTGAAAGCGTAATAGTAATCCTGTGTCGCGGAAGAAAAACTGTAAACGATCAACAGCTGGGTCATGGGCCCGGTCAGTAGCTGCCATATCCGCGATATGACAGCATATCCTACCGCCTGATCGATGCCGGCTTTCCTGAACAAAGCCCCTTGAAACCACCGGCCATGCCCCGGGGCAGACTCGTCTCCTGCTGGAACTTTAAGACGGTACTGACTTGATTCGGCTGAAGATTCCACGAAATCGTTGACCTTGTGTGCAATACTGTGACTTCACCACGCGGCCACTGCCGACTCTGAGCAGTTTACGTCACTTCCGGCTATTTCGTTAATGTTGATCTCTCAAAACCCTGCAAAAGCTGGATGCTCTGGACCGTTTGGCGTGTAATATCACCTTTTTCTATCGCTGTTCTTCGCGCTGAAAGTGATGAGTCCTTTTGTCGCTTGCTCCTCCTGTCGCCGCTCGGATGATTTTAAGAGTCACTCTATGTTTGATGAACTGATCTGTCCCGACTGCAGAACGCCCATCGCTGGCTGGACTTCCGGGAATGCTGCTGATCGTGACTGCGAGATGTTGCGATGTGTTCGCTGTTGTGTTTCGTATCCCGTGATTAAAGGCATTCCACGAATGATCCGTGAGATGGCTGAGCAAACGAGTGCCCCTCGCGCCGCTGCTGCCGACGCGGAAAACCATGCCGCCGATTTCCACAAAACCTGGCACCGGACTCAAACCAGCTTTGGCCGGCAATGGCTGCGATACGATGTCCAGACTACTGATGAAGACAAACAGACCTTTGAAAACAAGACCGGTTTCTGCCTTAATCGGCTTTCCGGAATGAAAGTTCTCGACGCCGGTTGTGGAGGTGGCCGTTACGCATTTGTGACCGGTTCCGCCTCCGCGAATGTCACGGCTGTCGACATCAGCCTCGCCGTCGAAAAAACTCAGGAACTCTGCAGGTCATTGAAGAATGTTGCCATCATTCAGGCCAATCTCATGTCACTGCCGTTTTCTAAAGCGTCTTTCGACCGGATCTATTCTATCGGCGTGCTGCATCACACACCCGATACTCGTAAAGCTTTTGAAGCGCTGATTCCTTACCTGAAACCCGGTGGTGAAATTTCGATCTGGCTTTATCCCAAATGGGATCCGCTCCGGGAAACCATGAATCGTTTCTGGCGTTCCATCACTACACGCCTGCCCCACGCCGCGATTCACACGTTCAGTCGCCTGGTCTCTCCTTTTGGAGCGCTGCGTGGCCGAGTTTATCGCTCAAAACAACGCATGTTGGCCCGAATTTTATGGCAAACAGAAAAAATCTTCCCCGGCATTTCGAATCACCCGGATCCCAGACAGCGCGTCTGCGACACTTTTGACTGGTTGACTCCCCAATATCAATGGCATCACACGGACGCTGAAGTTCGAGACTGGTTCCGTTCTGTCGGCCTCACCGATATTCGAAATCTGTCTGAGGAATACGGACAGTTTCACCCCGGTCAGGGGGAAGGTGTCTGCTTCACCGGGAAAAAACCTGCCGCCATTGATTGTTAACCCACTTGCTGTCTGTCACCCGCGTTTCTGTCAGCGACGGCTTACGGCTGCCAGGTTCCTGCTACCGATTGATGCTCGTTCTGGCCTACGACCGCCCTAAACACCCCTTCACGATTCCCTTCCAGCTGTTCAGGTCAAACGGCCAATACCACAGCGAATTCATGTACCAGCGAACGGCTTTTCCTGGTGACGAGCCTGCCAGAAACCACGCTGAACAGCTTTCGATGTTCGCCAGTGCTCGCCGTCTCACCGTCCAGGGCAACTGTTTCGCCTGGTCTGTCCGGAGTGCACGCTCTACGATCATTTTCCGCGTGGTACGCATCAGGTCATAGTTTTTCGACATCGACCCGGCACGCCACTGATACATCGTGACTGGTTCCCTGACGGCGGCGAATGATATTCCGCGGGCCGAGAGTTTCAGCCATAGATCCCAGTCTTCCACACTTGGCAGACTCGAGTCAAATCCCCCTGTTTCCTGAATTAATGTTCGCCTGATCATCACGCTCGATACCACGATGAAGTTGTCCATCAGCAGCGGCTGTAAGAGGTTACCTTCTGCCATTGATGTCGGCTCGCTCCGCAGGTCGGCGACGCGTGCCACGTCTCCAAAATTACCTGCATTCGTATACACCACATCAAAACCTGTTCTCTTTGCCGCCTGGAGCTGTAGTGATAACTTTTCAGGCTGCCAATAGTCATCATGATCGAGGAACGCGACCCATTCCCCCGTCGCTAAACCGATGCCGTTGTTCCGGGTCCCGGCGAGGCCGTGATTCTGCTGATTGATTGCCCTGATGCGGTCACCATATTCCGCCAGCACC
>JAGQQS010000427.1 GCA_020426105.1 Planctomycetaceae bacterium | reverse complement strand
ATCGGCAATGAAGTCGATGCGTTCATCGCGCAGAAGTTGTCCGAACGGTCATTGACGATGAATCCGCAGGCGACACGTGCGGAACTGATGCGACGCATGTCGCTCGATATGCTGGGCCTCCCGCCATCTCCGGAGGATGTTCGCGCGTTTGAGACTGATTCGGATCCGCTGGCTGTTGAGCATCTGGTCGAACGAATGCTGGACAATCCGCACTATGGCGAACGCTGGTCTCGCTACTGGCTTGACCTGGTACGTTTTGCCGAAACCAACGGCTATGAAACCAATCGCGAACGGCCCAACGCCTGGCCTTATCGCGACTACGTTATTCGGTCGCTCAACGAAGATAAGCCCTACGATCAGTTTCTGAAGGAACAAATCGCGGGAGACGCGCTGGGAGTTCCGGAGGCGACCGGGTATCTGGTTGCCGGCCCATATGATCTGGTGAAAAGTCCGGATATCAATCTGACGCTGATGCAGCGTCAGAATGAACTGGACGACATGATTAACACGACCGGCACCGCATTTATGGGGCTCACACTGGGCTGCGCCCGCTGTCACAATCACAAATTTGATCCGATTCGTCAAAGCGATTACTACTCGCTGCAGGCCATCTTTGCCGGTGTTCAGCACGGGGATCGGTCCCTGCCATTGTCCGACCTGCAGCAGCAGGAAATCGCAGAAATCGATCAGCGACGTACTGAACTTCAGGAGCAACTTAAACGATTCGTGAAAGATACCGGCCCGCTGCGGCCTCCCGTCAACGCGCGTCACAACGAAGAACTGTTTGCACCTGTCGATGCCAGATTCATTCGATTCACAATCGAGCAGACCAATGCCTCGCAGCCATGTATCGACGAGCTGGAGATTTACAGTGGTGCAGCCAATGTCGCCCTCGCGTCCGCCGGAGCAAAAGCCACATGTTCCAGCGCGTTGCCAGGGTATGAGATTCATCAACTGGAACATGTTAACGATGGTCACTACGGTAACTCCCGCAGCTGGATCTCCAACGAACCGGGCAGCGGCTGGATACAGATTGAGCTGCCAAAGGTAACCACTATCAATCGTATCGAGTGGGCCAGAGACCGCGATGGTCAGTTCAGTGATCGAGTAGCGACGAAGTACGTGTTTGAAGTTGCCGTTGAACCCGGTGAATGGAAGCAGGTCGTGTCGTCGGCCGATCGTCTTCCATTCAGCAATACGGCTGCGGCTCCGCCGGACTACGACTTCGCGAGATTCCCGGATGACGAAGCGGCGCGCGGGCGTTTGCTGTTGACTCAGTATCAAACGCTTACAGAAAGAAAATCTCAGCTCCAGGCGTCAACAACTGTCTATGCCGGGAATTTTAAACAGCCTGGCCCAACGTATCGACTGTTTCGTGGTGAACCGACCGCACAAAGAGAGCAGGTTGCACCAGGCACTGTTGCAAGCCTTGGAAAGCTGCCGATTTCGGAAGCATCGCCTGAGCAGCAGCGCCGTGTTGCCCTCGCTGAATGGATTGCTTCACGCGATAATCCACTGACCGCTCGTGTCATCGTCAACCGGATGTGGCAGTTTCATTTCGGCAAAGGGCTTGTCTCCACACCCAGCGACTTTGGCGCTGCGGGGGTCCGGCCGACGCATCCGGAATTGCTCGACTGGCTCGCGGCGGAGCTGATGGAACACCACTGGTCGCTGAAACACATCCACCTGCTGATCCTGAATTCAGCCACATATCAACAAAGCAGTCAGCCTCGCGAAGACGCACTTCAGATTGATGCCGATGCCCAGTGGTGGTGGAGATTTCCTCCGCGCCGCCTGGAGGCCGAACCCATTCGTGACAGTATTCTGTCAGTAACGGGCGTGCTCGACGATCGAATGTACGGCCCGGGCTTCAGCGGATTTGAAGTCGAACTGGAGAACGTACGTCACTACTTCCCAAAGAAAGCATACGGCCCCGAGGACTGGCGCCGGATGATTTATATGACCAAAGTGCGGCTTGAGAAAGAATCGGTCTTCGGGGTGTTCGATTGTCCGGACGCCGCGACATCTGTCCCGAAACGCAGCCGCTCAACGACTCCTCTGCAGGCATTCAATTTGTTCAACAGCCCGTTCATGCTGCAACAGGCTCAATTGTTTGCCGAACGATTGCAGCGCGACTGTGGTGAGGATCAAAGTCGGCAGATCGAGCGTGCATTCTGGCTCTGTTACAGTCGCGCACCGGACGCAGCCGAAGTTCAGGAGGCCGTCGATTTCATCCGGCTTGAAGGCATGGCTGCATTTTGCCGGGCGCTGCTGAACAGCAACGAGTTTGTGTTCATCGAGTAAACCCATACC
>JAGQQS010000426.1:7599-14040 GCA_020426105.1 Planctomycetaceae bacterium | reverse complement strand
GCATTAAAGTCGGTGAAAGTATAGCGAAGTTTTCCTGATCCACTGGTCTTCGCGACAGAAGCTGTAAAAATAGGAACGCTGCGGGGAAACAGGCGGTGCAGCTTCGACACACACTTTTGGCACACAGTTCATGGCAGGAATGCGTCTGTGGAAGATTTCATCGGGAAACAGGTTGTGGTCGATGTGGAGGCTCCTTTTGTCTATCTGGGGCGGATGCACGCGCTTCATGATAAGACACTGGTGCTTAAAGCCGCCGATGTTCACGACCTTCGCGATTCAACGACAACACGCGAAGTGTATGTTCGCCTGGCCCGCGTGCATGGTGTCGAACCAAACCGCAAAACAGTTTACATTCGACTTGAGAAAGTTGTGAGTATTTCAGGGCTGGAAGAAGTGATTGAGTAAGCCCAGGGCGGTTCAAAAGAATGGAATGAGCCGGCGGATCTCGTCCTCGGTTGGCTGATGTCCGAATTCGCAGATTTCAAAGACTTCGTCGCAGCTGACGGACATGTCAGCGATAAAGGGATAGGCGTTCTTAAAAAATGATTCGGTCGCTGGAGGCTTTCCGTTCAGCGAAGCGTGGCAACCGTTATACTTTGACCGGCAATCTCTGCGGGCACCATGTTTAAAGGACACACAATGAATTCTTCAATTAAAAGGAATCGTCGAACCTGGCTGGCGCGTGCAGCGGCAGCCACCATCTCGGGTAAGATTGCCGTGCCTTTGATGGCTGGGCTTGAACCGTCGAGGCCGAAACGCGTCGCGGCCGTTCTGACGGCCTATGAACATGGACTGCATGCGGACGTTCTGATTGGGAAAATCCTTGAAGGCTGGAAACAGGACGGCGGTCCCGGACCGGCGCTTACGCTGGCTTCGATGTACGTGGATCAGTTCACGGATCGTGATATGGCCCGTCCGATGTCTAAAAAATACGGAGTGCCGATTTTTGACACAATTGAAGGTGCGTTGACGGTCGGTGGTAACCAGATTCCGGTGGACGGCGTCATCAGTATCGGAGAACACGGCACTTATCCCTCAAACAGTAAAGGGCAGGTTCTGCACCCACGGCGGCGTTTTTTCGAAGCGATCACCGACACCTTCAGGAAATATGGAAAAGTCGTGCCTGTCTTCAACGATAAGCATCTCGGCCCCGAGTGGTCCGATGCCAAATGGATGTATGACCGGTCGCAGGAAATGCAGGTTCCGTTTATGGCAGGCTCATCGATGACTGTCGGTTACCGGACACCAGAGATTTCGCTGACACCAGGCTGCGACATCGAAGGTGCGGTGGGGATTGGTTATTCAGGACTGGATATCTATGGCAGCCATGCACTTGAATTCTTCCAGTGCCACGTTGAACAGCGACATGCCGCGGAGACCGGAGTCAGGTGGGTTCAGTGCCTCGAAGGAAAATCTGTATGGAAAGCACTGGATGATGGCGTTGTGCGGCAGGATTTGTTTGACTCCGCCCTGGCACATGTACCACATCAGGATGGTGATGTGCGTCAGTCCCAAAATGCCACACTCTTCCTGTTCCAGTATGTGGACGGGCTGATGGGTTCCGTGTTTATGTTGCCGGAATTCGCTGGCGGAACATCTGTTGCGCTGCGACTTAAGGGCGAAAATCAGATACTCGCCACCAGATTTGATGAACGCACAGAGCCGCGTCATCCGCATTTTGCATGGCTCCTGAAAGGCATTGAATGCATGTTCCATACGGGGCATGTCATGTACCCCGTCGAACGAACACTGCTGACGAGCGGCATTCTGGATCGCGCGCTCACCTCCCGCGCTCAGAACTACGTCAAATTAATGACGCCAGAGCTGGAGATCTCATACACGCCTGCAAATTATCCCCACGCCCCCCTGCCTGCTCTTGACAGCTCCTGTCTGTAGGATGTCGCAGGCTTGCAGGGTGGGACCGACGGCATTGACTTCGTGTGGCTGTCGATTGGTCTGGCGCGCAGAGAGCCGTAAGCCGTCCGGTACATCGTTTTTGTACCGGCATGCTGATGCATGCCGCTCGTGCGAATATCCTGGAACGGCAGCAATGGGCCAGCCGAACCTTTTGAACTCCGCGCTCCTGGTGTGCCGTAGTCTTATTTAGTAATCGTCAGCACCTGACTTGATTTGAGATTTTGACGAAGGTCTTTCTCATTCCACCAACTCGGCTTGAGTCTGCGTTGAGAGTACAGTTTTTCGCCTTGATCCAGATAGTGTGATGATTCCCTGTGTCCGCTCTGTCCCCAGGGCGTGCACGTCAGCGATTCAATCCCGTCTTTGTGAAAGAACATCAGAATCATCGCCATCGATCCGTTGTGAGCGATATAGCGCCCAGGCTGATCTGGATCGGGGTCGCAGCGGACGTCAAACAGGGTTTCTGAGAAGTTAGCGTCCTTGTTTCCCGATCGGAACTCGGCGCCTCCGACGGGAAAATACTGGCCTCCTCTGCCGACCCTGTGGATTTCCCCCCAGGCGGTATCCCAGCGACCGTATTGTTGTTTCATTTCATCAATCGTCAGCTGCAGAAGTTCGAGGGCCTGTCGTTGGTCGGCTGGCGCCAGGTGCTGACCGTTTGCGATGGGCAAAAGATCGATTTTGTCGCCGCACTTCAGTCGCCAGAACTTGTAGACTGATGTGGCAGTTGCGTCCGGCGTAAACTGGCCGTCCCAGTTCAGAATTGCATGTACCACAGCAGCGAATTCTGTTGACTTCATATGATCACTGCCCACAGCCTCGACAGCCGTTGTCAGCTCCTGCTGCCAGCGTTCTGCGTGAATGTCGTAGACGTCCATCACGATTCCAATCGCCTCATCCCGTGTCACGGAATCGTCGTTTTCGAGTAGTTGACGTGTCCTGATGCCGCGTGGATTGTTGACCTCCCAGTCAGCTACATTAAAGATGTCCGCCAGATATCGATCCGCACTGAATGGTGAATCGGGCATCATGTTTTCAGGCGAGACATTGCAGTTCTGCATAAATCCCTGTGGAGGATTAAAGACATGAATCAAATCGTCGATCGGATGAATTCCCTTCCATGCCGTCGCTGAAGTATCACCGGGGACCGGTGCTGTCCAATCGTAACCTTTGGGACGGATCGGCGTTTTTCCAACACGTGCGTAGCCGATGTCGCCGTGGACATCCGCAAACATAAAGTTCTGCTCATTAAATTCGCACATCCCCAGAGCTTCATAGAACTCTCGAACGTTCCGGGATGTCACCATCTTCCATGCCTGCTGCAGCATTTCCGTGGAATTCAGCAGAGGTGCCGCGCCAACAAATGCTTTCCCGGGTTGTTTGTCAGAAACTTTCATGACGGGGCCGAGGTGCGTGTAGACCGCGGGGCGCACCACTGGATCTCCGTCTTTGACGTTAATTGTAAACTCAACCTGCTGCGCTGCACGCCATTCACCGTCGTATAGATATTCGGGCGTCGTTCCGGCACGCATCGTCATTTCATACACATCTCCACAGTCAGGGCCTCCGGTCGTCAGAGCCCAGCCGACATGCCGGTTATGTCCAATTGCAAGGATCGGAGAACCGATCAGGAAGTAACCGTTCATATGCAAATCACCCGCATGCACCCGAGCTTCGTACATCACGGCGAGGCCCTCCCAGGTCAGATGCGGATCCGACAGCAGGATTGGGATTCCGTCCGCAGACCGCGACGGCGATATGGCCCATTCATTTGACTGCATTGGTGGACGCGGTCGAGCGTCACTGTTGTTTAAGTCATCATTAATGGCTCCCAGTGGCCAGCGCAGAGTCATTGCCCGGCCAACCGTCAGCAGCATCCACGGTTCCAGCTCAACCGCCCAGGCCGGCACTTCGTCCGGATGCGTTTCGGAATACGCTTTGATTCCGCGCGTAAAACTTTCCATAAACTGCTGAAGATGTTCAGGCAATGCCTGCCACGCCCGTTGGGCAACCTCGGTATTGCGACAGAGCCGCATCAAATAATCCTGTTCGACAAATCCTTTGCCGAAGACTTCAGCCATCGTACCTGTTCCGGTCCGCACGGCCTTGTGAATATCGTCGAGTCGATCTTCTGCCTGTGCATACCCCAGTCCCCAGGCACCGGCTGCAGCAGTGTCTGCGTATATGTGCGGAACCCCCCAGGTATCACGATGGATGGTCACTTCGCGATCCGCAGCCAGAACAACCGCAGGTACCAAAAACAGAAAAACGCTGGCAACAACGCCCGATCGCAGCAGCATTAGTGATTTCCTTCAGCAATTCAGTTCACAGAAAAGCCGCGGTGTGATCGAGGGCAGGAGTCAATGAGCGGAAAATACCACCCTGTTTGGTGTCGCTGTCGGTTGCTTTGGTCTCGTTTTCATTCTGCGGCGAACGACCGTGATGGTAACGTGTTGCCGTCTAAAAATCTCCCGTGCGTGGTCCTGCAGGCCCTGTTGGGCGTGGTCACCGATTTCGGTGGAGCCCGCCTGTCAGACCACTCGGAATTCCAGCGCGACACTCCAGGTACTCGCCATGCCGCTGCTGTCGAAGGCTCGCACCCAGACTCGATAAGTTCCTGTTTGCAACGGCGTTGAGGATTTGAAGGAGTTCGTCGTCAGGTTCGATTTGTACAGGACTTTGACGGGACCACCGACCTTGTCAACCCACAGTTCATATCGAGTTGCTCCGGAACTTGCCGTCCAGGCGAAATTTGGAGTACTGCTGGTCGCAGCTCCCGGGGCTGTCAGTGTCGGACGGGAAATGGCGTTGACGGAAAATGCTGTGGCGGCTGACCAGTTGCCCTCCGTCGTGGCTCCGATCGGCCGCACCCATACTCGGTAGTCGCCGTTTGCAAACGATCTGGAAGCGGTATACGACGTGCCCGTGACATTCTGGTCACGCACGTAAAGCTTCCCGGAACTGTCGTTAACCCAGACATCATAACGCACCGCCCCTGTGACCGGCCTCCAGGTGAACGTTGGCGACGGTGTGTTTGTCGTCCCGACGGGGCCGGTAATTTTGGCGCTCGTTTGAACTCTAAAATCAGCCGAGCTGCTCCATGAAGTCAACTTGCCCTGTGAATCCACGGCGCGAACCCAATAGCGATAGTTCCCGAGGGGGAGGTTGACGGGAACAGGCATCGAAGTCGCGTTGGTGCTGTTCACGCCGGCGACTCTTTGAGCACCATGGTTTGTTGACAACGCAGACAGCCAGACTTCATAGGTCGTTGCTCCTTCAACAGCATTCCAGTGCAGCGTCGGCGTTGCCGTGTTGGTGGCTGTCACCGACTTTAATGTTGGTACCGACAGAATCGTATGATCATACCCATCTGACCATTGCCCTTTTGTCGTCGCCGTGTTGCCTCGCACGAAATAACGATATCGTCCGGGGGATAACGCAGACAACCCGGCATACTGCGACGTGGTAAGATTGCTGACGCTGGCCAGTACCGTACCGGATTCTGCGTTGATCAGCCGCAGATCGTACGAGGTCGCGTTCGGAATATCGGCCCAGTCGAGCACGGGTTTCGAATTCAGACTGGTGCCCAGCACCGCAAGTGCGTTCGCCTGCGTTGCCACATTGAAGGACAGAGGCTGACTCCATGGGCCTGCGACTCCCGCCGCGTTGACTGAACGAACCCACACACGATGTGTCCCCAGCGAGAGGTCGTCGGGAAAAGTGATGGAAGTGCCGGACACGTTTTGGTTGCGGTAGACGAGTCCCTTATTGCCTCCAATCTGATTTACCCACACATCGTAGCGCGCGGCCGACGCAACCGCAGTCCAGGAAACCGTGGGACGCAGCCCCACGTTGTTTGTCGTTGGTGTCAACAGCGTGGGTGTTGTCGTGGAGGTTGAGCCGTTTGCGGACGGCAGTTCCAGAAAATTGTAGCCGGATCCGTTGCCGCCAACCGGCAACGCGATCGTCGAAAAGACGTCGTCCAGAACCTGATCAGGTAAGATCGTTCCCGTCTGTTCGGGGCCGTCTGTGCGGCCTTTTGGCTGCGTTTCAAGGATACTGAACTGTCCGCCCGGTAAATTGGAAAATAAAAACCGCCCCAGCGAATTAGTAGACTGATGAATGAGTACCGGATTTCCGGCGGTATCGCTGCCGGCGAGTGTCACGATCACGCCCGGAATACCAATATCACCACCGTCGAGGATTCCGTTGCGATTCGTATCCGTGGCCACGCTGCCGCTCAAACTTCCGGTACCTGTCACCGGCTGGGACACGATCTGCGTCATTCCGGCATTCTGACTGGACGCCAGAAACGGACGCTTCGACAGGTCTTCGATGCCTTCTGTGAAGTTGAACCGTTGTGCATTAATCCCTGGATTCAGTGTCAGATTCAGAAACGCATCATTGGTCAGAGTACCTGTCGCTCCGGATCCGAGGAAGTCTGTGCTGTCGATGAAAAAGCCCGGCTGAATTTCATAGACGCTGTAGCGGCCCGGGACGAGATTTGAAAAGGAATAATTTCCA
>JAGQQS010000426.1:0-7545 GCA_020426105.1 Planctomycetaceae bacterium | reverse complement strand
ACAATCTGCACATCTGACAACAGGCGTTCGCCGGAATCGCGTGTTCCATTGCGATTCGTATCCTGGAAGACGGTACCACTGACAGAAGCCGGTGCAAGTTCTGCCTGTGTGCGAATAGAACTGACGTTATCGTCCGGGTGCATATCGGTCTGATCTGCGGTCGCTGAGGCCGTATTGACCAGTGTGCCGGCGAGGGCTACGTTCACTTGTGCTGCCAGCGTGAGTGTCACTGACGCGCCGCCGCTGATGCTGCCGATGGTATTTGTCACAATTCCATTCACATGGGTTACGGTCCCCCGTGTCGATCTGCCTGACGAAAATGTCATACCGGGACCGAGGTTATCGGTGAGAATCACTCCGGTTGCCGTTCCAGTGCCTCGGTTTGTCACGAGAACGGTGTATGTCAGCAGCCCCGGAGACAGAACGGGGTCGGGGGCTCCGGTCTTCATCACCACCAGATCGATTCCTCCGATGATCCGCGTCGAGACTGACTGTTGATTGTTCTGCAGGTTCGTCTCAGTTTCAGTCACGGTCGATACGGCGGCCGTATTATTGATCAGCACGCCGTCCACGGCCGCCACACCCACTGTCAGGGAAATTGTCAGCGTGCGCGAGGCTCCCGCAGCAAGGCTGCCGATGTTCCAGATTCCTGTCGTGCTGTTGAAAGTCGAACCATTGCTGCCGACAGCCGATACATACGACACGTTAGCCGGCAGGTTGGCGGCAAGAACTCCCGGATCCGAAATTGTAACGTTCGTTGCATCAGAACTGCCCGCGTTTCGGGCTGTTACAGTGTACACAAGATTGCCTGCACTGCTGCCCGCGGAAACTGCTGCGGTATTGGCTGTTTTTGTGACGGTGATATCCACCCGACGATCCACCTCAGTGCTCACGGTCTGCAGGTTATTCTGCGGGTTCGAATCCGTTTCAGTGACCGTCGAGAGCTGCGCTGTGTTCGTGATAATCAGACTGTCGGAAGCAGTTGAACCAACCGTCAGCGTGATCGTCAGTGTCTCCGTGCCATTGGTACTGAGATTGCCAATCGTCCAGAAGCCGGTGGTGGTATTGAATACAGATCCGTGCGTGCCAACAGCGGACACGAAGGTGACGCCTGCAGGAAGATTTGCAGTGAGGACACCGGAGTCGCTGACGACGACGCCGGTAGCATTCGACGGGCCGTTGTTGCGGGCCGTGACAATGTAAACGAGGTTGCCAGCACCGCTGCCAGCAATCACAGGGCCGGCGGTCGCTGTTTTTGTCACCTGAATATCGACTGATCGACGGAAGACCGTAGATGCAGACGCTGAATTGTTATTCGTATTCGAATCCGTTTCATTCAGACTGGCCACCTGAACGATATTGTTGAACGTCTGTGGCACAGTGGCAGCACCCACGGTAACGGTGACCGTCAATGTGCGCGTGACTGATGCAGCGAGATTACCGATTGTCCAGATGCCGGTGGCAGAGTTGTACGTTGAACCTCCGTCACCAACAGCGCTCACAAATGTCACTCCTGTCGGCAAATTGGCGGCGATCAATGCGTTGTCACGGATTGTCACACCTGATGCATTGGACGGCCCGCTGTTCCGCGTGGTGATCGTATAAACCAGGTTGCCAGCGCCACTGCCGGCGATCACTGGATTGTTGGTGGTTGCTTTTGTCACAACCAGATCGACTCGCCGATCAACATTCGTGGCCACGGACTGCGCGTTATTGGATACAACTGTATCGGTTTCGTTGACGGCCGCCAGGGTCGCCGTGTTGTTGATCACCAGAGTATCCGATGCCGATGCTCCCACCGTGAGCGTTACCGTCAATGTTGCGGAGCCGCCGACGGAAAGGCTGCCAACCGTCCAGATTCCGGAAGTTGTATTGTAAGATGTACTCCCGCTGCCGACGGCGGAGACAAACGTTACGCCCGCGGGCAGACTGGCGGCCAGAATGTCGGTGTCACTGATTGCAATGCCGGTTGCCAGCGACGGTCCGATATTCCGTGCCGTTACGGTATACACGAGGTTCCCGGCGCTACTACCTGCAATGACAGTGGTCGGAGCGGCAGACTTCGTGACCTCAATGTCCACTTCCCGCGATACGCTGGCCGTCACGGTCTGACTGTTGTTCGTCAGATCGCGATCGATCTCATTGATTGTTGCGAGGGCCGCCGTGTTGCTGACAACCAGATTATCAGCTGCGGTGGCCCCGACGGTGAGTGTAATCACCAGGGTTTCGATTGCACCGGGAACCATACTCCCGATTGTCCAGACGCCGGTTGATGAATTGAACAGGCTGCTGTTGCTGCCAACAGCAGACACAAATGTGACGCCGACCGGGAGCGACGCTGCCAGCACATCCGTGTCGAGTAATGTCACATTCGATGCATTCGAAGGACCCGCGTTTCTTGCGGTTACCGTATAAACCAGATTGCCTGCGCCGCTTCCGGCAACAATCGGATTCGAATTTACGGTTTTTGTGACGACAATATCGACGTCCCGAACGACGGTAACATTGACCGTTTCCGAATTGTTGGTCGGCAGAGTGTCCGTTTCGTTGACCGTATTGAGGGTCGCGGTATTCGTAATTGTCGAATTGTCAGACGTAGCAGCCCCAACCGAAAGAGTCACTGTCAGCGTTGCAGAAGCTCCTGAGGCCAGATTACCGATGGTCCAGATTCCAGTGGCCGAATTGAAGGATGTCGCTCCGCTGCCGATTGCGGATACCAGCGAAACGCCCGGGGGCAGGTTCAGGGTGAGCACATCTGTGTCGCTCACAGTCACGCCGCTCGCATTTGATGGCCCCAGATTGCGAGCGGTCACTGTATACACCAGGTTGCCCGTATTGCTGCCCGCAATCACGCTGGTCGGTGTCGCCAGTTTTGTGATTTCAATATCCACATTGCGATCAATGTCCGTGCTCACGGACGCGCTGTTGTTGTTTTGATCGGTGTCCGTTTCGTTCACGGTCAGAAGTTCTGCCGTGTTGTCGATCACAAGATTGTCTGCGGCTGATCCATCAACGGTCAATGTCGCAGTCAGTGTCGCCGTGGCACCGGGCGCCAGGTTACCGATCGTCCAGACCCCGGTCGTGGCGTTGAACAGGGTGCTGCCACTGCCGATGGCTGAGACCAGCGTGACGCCCGTCGGAAGATTGGCTGTGATAATTTCCGTGTCGCTCAGCGTAACCCCGCTGGCATTGGAAGGGCCGTCATTGGTGGCGGTAATCGTATACACCAGATTGCCGGCGCCGCTTCCGGCAATAATCGGATCGGCGTTTTTTGCCTTGGTGACCACGATATCGACATTGCGATCGACATTCGTCGTTTCCGTCGCTGTATCGTTGCCATTAACAGCATCGACCTCGATTTCATTGACGGTGGCCAGCGACGCAGTATTGGAAATCAAAAGTGCGTCTGCGGCGGTAGCATCAACGGTCAGCGTGACGGTGAGCGTTCTGGAATCGCCGGCGTTCAGAGTGCCGACAGTCCAGATTCCGGTCGTTGCATTAAATATGCTGCCTCCGCTGCCAACAGCCGATACGTAAGACACCCCGGCTGGCAGGTTGGCGGCAATCACGCCAGTGTCGCTCAGCGTCAGCCCCGTCGCCGTTCCCGGTCCTGAATTCGACGCGGTGATCGTGTAGACCAGATTGCCGACACCGCTTCCAGCGATCACAGGATCCGCGTTATCTGTTTTCGTCACTACAATATCGACGGTCGTGAAGACGCCAAAATCCAGACTCAGATTTGTGTTCGAATCTGTGTCACCGTCATTGATCGGTTCCTGTCCGTTTGACAGCGTGATGGCTCGGGAAACAATGGCGCCGCCAGAAGCATCACCGTTGTCGTCGTCATTGGTGGAATTCGCATCCGGATCCGGCGCGGTGCCATTCCCGGTGCTGGACTGAAAACCCTGCAGAGGGCCAGCCACGCCGAAATTGGAAGCGTCAATTCGAACAATATAGTTTCCGGGGAAAAGGTTGGAGAACGAGTAGAGTCCTCCCCCTGTCGTGGTTGTGGTTCCCAGTTGCACATCGCCGCCGTCGAGACTCTCGTCGCCATTCGTGTCTTCGAACAGTGTCATGGCGACGCCGTCGATGCCGGCTTCGCTGGCAGAATCAAACACTCCATTGTTGTTGATATCGTTGAAGACAAGATTCCCCAGAGTCATCGGCAGGAAGTTGGCAAAATTCGCCGTAAATCGTGCCGGAGCCTGTGCCTGCAGCAGATCGGTCACAGTTGTCGTTGTGGCCGTCGCCGCTTCGGTCAGGTATTCGATGGCTCCGACATTCGCGAAGTCCGCGCCCGTTCCTGTGGTTGTCACAAACGATGAATAGGGCACGTACAACGTGTCGATAGCGCCCGCGGCGAGGTTGATTGTGGCCGTCGAAGAATTGGTCGGGCCGCTATGCACGACCAGCGACAGCGTCACGGGCTGACTGCTGCCGACCGACAACAGGAACCCTGTTTCTCCCAGCGCCGTCAGATCCTGACCACCAAGGCCCGAAGGACTCAGAGTTGTGGGGTTATTGTCCGCTCCATCCCAGATTACAGAAGCGCGACCTGTCGCTCCAAAGTTGGCGTTATAATTCAGGTTCAATGGAAATGCCGCTCCATTGGCTTCAAACGTGACGCTCCCAAGCGTCGCGGTGACGATCATGTCACGTTCGCCACCAATCGCACCCGAGGTTGTCGCGAATGAACTGGTAGTTGCCGTGCCTGCGGCGTTGGCGGTAAGCGTCTGGCCTGTTCCCCCGGGCTGAGTAAAATCGTCAATCAGTTTCCCGGCTGCACCGAGCGCGTCTGCGGGGGAAATATCCACCGTTACAACGTCTTCACCTGAACGCAGCATGTATCCGGCAATCGGCTGTTGACGCACGAAATATCGGCCGGATGTCAGATCCGCAAACGAAAATGCGCCCCCCGTGATCGGACTCACTGACCCCACAAGCGTATCGTCCGCTCCGCCGTCGTCGAATATCAGATTTCCTCCGTCTTTATACAGCTGCACGGTGACCGTGTTGAGTCGCGGGTCATCACCCGTGAGTCCGTCACCCGTGATGTCGTTGAACACCGTACCTTCAATCAGCCCCAGTGTGTCGGCGGCAAGCAGGATTTTTGTTTCCAGCAACTCAGCAACAATCGCGCGGTGCCGATGACCGCGCCGTCGGGTCTGTCTGTTCAGAATGTGTCCAACACCGGCGAGCCATGGATGACTTTTCATACAGATTGCTTCCTCTCTAAAAATTCGTGATGTCAGCTCAAAGTTCAGGAAAGGTAACTGCCAACCGTAATGGCCGAAGTACAGAACACGCCGTGTCCAGCTGTTCCAGGGCAGGCCTGCAAGGCGATTATGGGGGAGGCATGGTACAGAATCTTCGCGTCGTGAAGGCTCGGCTCATCAGGGACGCGAAGGAATCACCGACTTACCAGCGTTTCTCGAGCCCGATCGTGATGCCGTGGGCGAGGAAGTCGGTCTGATGCAGGCGGGCTTCCGGACGAAGATCACCCGTCAGCGGAATCTGCTCCGGTGGCAGTAAGCCAGGATTCACGACGGGATCGATTTGATCGGTGGCACGCAGGACCTGCCCCCAGTATAAGAGGCTATAGCCAACCGATGCGGTCCAGGTATCCGTCATTTTGTACCCCAGTGCCACGTCGAATTGCGGAAGCAGGGTGAATCGATTCCGATCGAAGTTCCCGGAATTCGTCCGTTGCGCCAGGAATCCTCCGGAATTCGTTGTCGTGATCCCGGCCTGAGTGACGCTGGTCTGGCCGGAGACATCCAGGTCCTGCCTGGTGGCTCCTATTGCCAGCCGCACCGCTCCATCCAGACTCCAGCGACGTCGCTGACGGGAGCCAAACAATCCCAGCTCGCAGCCCCAGAACTGATTCTTCGCACCGAAGGAGTCGTAGATCTGATACTGAGCCTGGGTGTCGCTATTCGTCAGATTTTCGCTGGATGTGAACGACTCCCGCAATGTGACAAATCGCGGTCCCATCTGAAAACCCAGACTGAAACTGCGCGGTCCGCTGCGGCGACAATTTCGGGAGCAGCCATTGCCGGGGTCGCATTCTTTCCAGAAGACCTCCCGGAAATGGATCGCACCGGAATACAGATTTGACTTTGCCTTGATATCGATCGTGCCGCTGACGAGATCGGGAAAAGCCACGAGTTGTGCGTCGTCAAGTCCTGTCGCAGCATTCAGGAACGGGCGGGCCAGAATAGGGTTGCCGTTGGAAGCACCATGATAACTGGCCTGTCGAGTTCCCAGCATGAAGAACTCCAGATCGATACCGCTGATTCCACATTGATCGAAGTAGTGCCCGCCGCGAAGTCGAAAACCGCCGTGCGTTCCACCAAAAATGTTGTTCCCGCCGTATAAGACCTGTGTTGCAGGTCGCCCCAGAACACCTGCATCCAGTTGCTGCGTTCCCGCTTCACTGCTCGTTACCAGCGGAGGCAGACTCACGGAACTGGTCCGCCAGATCAACGCTTCAGCGCCGAACCAAAATGGAGCGGCATTTCCACATGGGCAACATTGCTGATAATTGCATCCGCCTGCGGCGCATCCATTCAATTCACCACAGCCCGATTGTATGCCATACAGCGGACCAACGCTGCAGGCATTCGGTGTCATCCCGCCAGGTTCACAGCAGTCTGGCGGAACGTCACACGCCTGAGTGTATGGATAGGCCTGAGTGAAGGGCATCGTCAGTCCAGGATCTCCGAATACTCCCGGCGGTTCCGCGGAACATTCATCGCAACCACACGGATCCGCAAACGGCTCAGAACCATAGGTTTCGTAACCAGCATTGTACCATTCCGGTCCCGCGGAGGATTCCTGGCATGCTGCGCATGAGCCCTGCATCGCTGCGTTGTCGAATCCAGCCGAGCTGTACTCGACCATCTGGCCGAACGCCACAGTGAGGGGCCAATAGAGCAATATGACAAGAACCGCTATCGACTTTGAACAATGCTGGAACTTCGGCATTGAACAATTTCCTTTATGAATCGAGGCAAATCAAAGTTGCGTTGGATAAAACCGGAACAGTCAGTATTCACCGGTCAGAGTCTCAACCGTGTCGTCCGGTGCGACGGGAACTCCGCGAAGGCGGAGTGGTATTCCCCGGCAGGGAAATTCGTCAACGTCCAATGCCACGCAAATCGTGCGACTGGCAAAATCTGCACGTAGAGATGCTCTCGACGTGTTCATCGCGTCAAGTTGGTTCGGCAGGATCCGACGTGAACATCCGGCTCAGGCAGTTTCTGCTTCAACGATGCGTGCTGTCCGGAAGGTCGAACAAGCCAAATTGAGCGTTCGGACAAGATTGACTTCAGTTTTTCTTCTCTGAATACAGTTTATGTTCGATCACGAATGCCTCTACCGCGCGGGGCGTCAGAAAACGCAGATTGCGACCCTCGTGACTGCGTTTCCGCAGTGCTGACGCAGAGATATCTGTTCCGGGAATCTGCTGCGCTACGATGCGTTTTGCGAGATCGGTGCCGACCCATGAAGTTATCTGCTCGTACGTTAACTCAGGCAGGCCCG